>JALVVO010000209.1 GCA_027023345.1 Thermaceae bacterium | reverse complement strand
GGACGCGCTTGCCTCCGTAGGCCACCGCCCTCGGGGCGTGGTCGAGCTCGTCGAGGGGGCCTTTCAAAAAGACGACGTGGGCGGCGGGGTCCAGGTTCGCCACCGCCCGGAGGAGGGCGGGAAAGCCGGGTTTCACCGGGACGTCCGCGTCCACCACCACCAGCACCTTGGCCAGGCTCATCTGCCCCAGGCCCAAAAGGGCGTAGGCGGCCTTGAAGCCCTGGCCGGGGAAGCGCTTGTGGATGCTCAGGTTCACCCAGTTGTGGGCCACCCCCTCGGGGGGCATGTGGTAGTCGGTGAGCTCGGGGAGGAGGGCCCGGGCCGAGGGGAGGAAGAGGCGCTCGCTGGCCTCGATCAGCCAGGCGTCCTCCATCGGGGGCACGCCGACGATGGTCGAGGGGTAGACCGCCTTCTTGCGGTGGGTGAGGGCGGTGACGTGGAAGACGGGGAAGCGGTCTATAGGGGTGTAGAAGCCGGTGTGGTCGCCGAAGGGCCCCTCGAGCTCAAGGGGCTCCGCCGGGTCCACGTACCCCTCGAGCACGAACTCGGCCTCGGCGGGCACAGGAAGGTCCACCGTCTTCGCCCGCACGAGCTCTACCGGCCGCCCCCGGAGGAAGCCCGCGAGGTGGTACTCGCTGATCCCGGGGAGCTCGGGGAGCGGGGCGGTGGCGGCGTAGGCGAGCACGGGGTCGCCGCCCAGGGCCACCGCGACCTCGAGCCGCTTCCCGAGGGCCTTCGCCTTCTCGAAGTGGCGGCGGCCGGTCTTGTGGAGCTGCCAGTGCATCAGGGTCTTGTTCCGCCCCACCACCTGCATCCGGTACATGCCGACGTTCAGCTCCTGGGTCTCGGGGTCCTTCGTGATCACCTGGGGCAGGGTGATGAAGGGGCCGCCGTCCTTGGGCCAGCACTTCTGCACCGGAAGGCGGGAAAGGTCCACCGCCTCCCCCACGAGGACGACCTCCTGCACCGGCGCCCTTTTTACCCTTTTGGGAAAGAGCCCTTTTAGGTCCTTGAGCTTGGGGAGGAGGGCCACCATTCCCCTGAGGCCGGGCTCGGGGGCGAGGGCGAGGAGCCGTTCGACCCGCTCGGCGAGCTCGTCGAGGCGGCGGACCCCGAGCGCGAAGGCGGTCCGCTCGGGGGTGCCGAAGAGCCCGATCGCCAGGGGAAAATCCCGCCCCACGACGTTTTCGAAGAGGAGGGCGGGGCCGCCCTTTTTGAAGGCGCGGTCGGCGAGGGCGGTGACCTCGAGCTCGGCCGAGACCGGCTCTTGGATTCTCAAGAGCTCGCCCCGCGCCTCGAGCGCCCTCAGGTAGTCGCCCAGGTTCCGAAACACCGGGGCCAGGATACCCTAGGGCGCGGTGAACGTTCCCCGCGCCGCTGAGACCCGCCAGTCCGCCCCGCCGAGCACCGGCTGGGTGCCCGCGGGCATGGCGAAGATCGGCACCACCCAGACCAGCCAGTCGGGGCTTTCCAACCAGCGCCCCAGGGGAACGTCGGTATAGACCGCGTCCACCTCCCAGAGCACGCGCTCGCCGCTTTCCGGTCGGCTGCCGGCGAAGCCCTCGGCGCCGGAGAGGTCGGGCGTGAGGTAGGTGTTTCGGCCTTCCAACCAGGCCTGGCTCAGGTAGACCTCGAGGGCCTGGGTGGGAATGTTCCCGCTCCCGCTAAGGAGCAGGATCCGGTATCCGGCGGGGCCGTCGTCCCGGTCGAGGGCGAAGCGGGGCCGCCGGATACCGGATCCTGCTCCTTAGCGGGAGCGGGAACATTCCCACC
>JALVVO010000208.1 GCA_027023345.1 Thermaceae bacterium | reverse complement strand
CGGCTACGTCCACCCCGGGGGCGGCGGGCCGAAGGGGGTCTCCTTCCGGGTGCGAACGGGGGAGCTCCTCGCCCTCACCGGCCCCAGCGGAGCGGGGAAGACCACGCTCCTCAAGCTCGTCCTGGGCCTCCTCCCGCCCCAACGCGGGCGGATCTGCCTGAACGGCCGCCCGGTCGCCCCCGAGCGGTTCGCCTACCTGCCCCAACGCCCCTTCCTCTTCGCCGGGACCGTGAGGGAAAACCTCCGGCTCGCCGACCCCGAGGCCCCCGACGAGGCGCTGCGCGCCGTCCTCGCGGAGGTGGGCCTGGACTACCTCGAGCTCGACCGCAAGGTGGGCGAGGGAGGCGCCGGGCTCTCCGCCGGCGAGCGCCAGCGCCTCGCCCTGGCCCGGGCGCTGCTCAAGGACCCGGAGGCCTTCCTCCTCGACGAGCCCACCGCCCACCTCGACCCCGAAAGCGAGCGGCGGGTGCTCGAGGTCCTCCATCGGCTCAAGGCCCGCGGGCCGGTGGTCGCGGTCGCCCACCGCCCGGCGTTGATCGCCGCCGCCGACCTCCGCTACCGGATGGAGGGCGAGCCGTGAGCCTCCGCTTCCTGGCCGCCGCCTTCCTCTACGCCCTCACCGTGCTGGCCGGGGCGGGGCTTTTCTTCACCGCCAGCACCCTGCTCGCCCGCGCCGCGCTGCACCCCCCGCTCTACACCCTGACCCTCCTGGTCACCGGGGTCCGCTTCTTTGGCATCGCCCGGGGGGTCTTCCGCTACCTCGAGCGCCTCCTCAGCCACGACGCCACCTTCCGCTACCTGGCCGGGCTCCGGGCCCGGGTCTTCGAGGCCCTCATCCCCCGGGTCCCCGGCGGCGAGGGGCTCGGCGGGGGCGCCCTCCAGGAGCGGATCCTGGGCGACGTCGCCCGGCTCGAGCCGGTGCCGGTGAGGTTCGTCGTCCCCCTTCTCGGGAGCCTGCTCGTCCTGCTGCTGATCTCCCCCTTCCTCGGCCGCTACCACCCCGGGCTCGCCGCCTGGGTGGTCGGGGGCTTCCTGGCGGCCGGGGGGCTCTTCCCCGCCCTCGCCTTCCTGGGCGCCCGGCGGACCCGGGGAGCGAAGGGCCCCCTGGGCGAGGCCCTCCGCCAGCGGAGCGCCGAGCTCGCCGAGGGGCTGCCGGAGCTCCTCGCCTACGGGGCGGCCGACCGCTTCCTGGCCGAGATCGCGTCCACCGCCCGCGCCCTCGCCGAGGTCGACCGGCGCGAGGCCCGCGCCCTGGCCCTCGGCGAGGCTGGGGCCGATCTCGCCGCCGGGGTCGCCCTCGCCGGGCTCTTCGTCGCCGGGGCCCAGGCTGCCGGCTCGGGCCTCCCCCCCACCCTCCTCCCCGGCCTGGTGCTGGCCGGCTTCGCCGCCTTCGAGGCGGTGCGGCCGCTGGCCCAGTCGGGCGCGTTGCTGGCCGAGGCCGAGGCCGCCTGGCGAAGGCTCAAGCGGCTCCTCGCCGCGCCGGTCGCCGCCCCCGAGCCCGGCTCGCCGAGGCCCCTCCCCCCGGGCTACGACCTCGCGCTGGAGCGCGTCTGGGTCCGCTATCCCGGGGCCCGGGAAGCGGCGCTAAAGGGCGCGAGCCTCGAGCTCCCCGAGGGCTCGGGGCTCCTGCTCACCGGTCCTAGCGGGGCGGGCAAGAGCACGGTGGCCTGGGTCTGGCTCCGCTTCCTCCTGCCCGAGGCCGGCGAAGCCCGCCACGGGGGGACGCCCATCCCGGCGCTCGCCGGCGAGGACGCCCGGCGCCGCGTCGTCTACCTCGAGCCCGACCCC
>JALVVO010000207.1 GCA_027023345.1 Thermaceae bacterium | reverse complement strand
AGCAAGGAGGGCCCGCCCCTCCTCGTCGAGGGCGGTCTCGGGCTCGTCGAGGAGGAGGAGCCGGGGCCGGGCGAGGAAGACCCGGGCCAGGGCGAGGCGCTTTTTCATCCCGCTGGAGTAGGCGAGGACCGGGCGCCCCCGCGGAAGCCCCACCTCGGCGAGGGCCTCGGCGACGGCCTCGGGGTCGGCCGGGCGGCCGAGGAGCAAAAGCCAGCTCGTTAGGTTCTCCTCGCCGGTCAGGTGCCGGTAGAAGGCCGGGGGGTTCGCGAGGAAGAGCAGCTCGCCGCGCTCGGCCTCGATCCGGGCGGCGGGCTTGCCAAAGAGCCGGACCTCGCCCCGCTGCGGCCGGGTGAGGCCGGCGGCGACCCGAAGGAGCGTCGTCTTCCCCACCCCGTTGGGCCCGAGGAGCGCCACCGCCTCGCCGGCTTGAACGGCAAGGTCCACCCCCTTCAGCACCCAGTCGCGGGCGAAGCGCTTCCAGACCCCGGAGAGCTCGACGAGCGGCGCCATCAGACCCCGAAGCGGGCGAGGTAGTGGCTCACCTGGGCCCAGTAGCCGGTGACCATCGCGATCCCGACGAGGACCAAGAACGCCCCCGAGGCGTACTCGACGTACTGGGCCACCCGGGCGTTCCGCCGGATGAAGGCCACCGCCCGGTCGGTGAAAAGGGCCACCAGGAGGAAGGGCACGGCGAGCCCCAGGGTGTAGGCGACCACGTAGACGAGGCCGAGAAGCCCGCCCTGGTTGAAGACGAGCGCCAGGATCAGCGTGAGCACCGGGCCGATGCAGGGGGTCCAGCCGAGCGCCAGCACCAGCCCCATCAGGAAGGCCCCGAGCGGCTGCGAGGGGTCGCCCTGGTACCCGGACACCGCCCCGCCCCCGGCGGAGAGGAAGGGGACGGGGATCCGCACCCCGAGCATGTAGAGGCCGAAGAGGATGAAGAGCACCCCGCCGACGCGGGCGAGGGTCTCCTTGTAGCTGTAGAGCCAGTTACCGAGGAGGGTGGTGGGGAGCCCGAAGAGGAGCACGAAGACCACCGAGAAGCCGAGCACGAAGAAGACCGCGTTCACGAAGGGGCGGCCCCGCTCGCCGGAGAGGTAGAGGAGGTAGGTGGGGACGAGGGGGAGCACGCAGGGGAGCAAGAACGAGGCCATGCCCCCGAGGAAGGCGGCGACGAGGTTCAGGTTCGCAGGCTCCATGACCACGATTCTACGGGGCGGTCATGAACCCTCGGTAAAGGCGTGGATCTCGTCCAGGGCCCGGTAGAGCTTCTCGGTGAAGCCCTCGGGGTCGTCCACCCAGGGGTGGTGGCCGGCGCCCTCGAGCACAAAGAGCTCGCCCCCCGCGAGGTCGGCCACCGCCTCCGCCTGCTCGGGGTAGCTGGTGCCGTCGGCGTCGCCGACCAGGACGTAGGGGCGGTGGGGGAGCTCGAGCAGGTAGGGGGTGTAGTCGAAGCGCCAGAGCCCGTTCGTGGCGAACATCCGGAGCACCGACTCCTCGGGCGCGTGCATGCCCCCGTCCTGCACCCACTCGTAGTGCATCCGCCCGTGGGCGGTGGGGAAGGCCAGGCGCTGGAAGGCCTCGGCCAACGAGACCCGGGCGAAGAGCGCCTCGGCCGCCTCCTCCGGGTCCTCGGGGAAGGGGGCGTCGAAGAGGCCCTGCCAGAGCCGCTTCAAGAGCCAGGGGAAGTGCACCCAGGGCCCCACCAGCACGACCCCGTCCACCGCCCCGGGGAAGCGGCGGGCGTACTCCAGCGCCACCACCGCCCCGAAGCCCTGGGCCAGCGGGGTCCACCGCTCGATCCCGAGGGCGTGGCGCAGGTCCTCGAGGTCCTCGACCAGGGCGTCGATGGTAAAGAGCCGGGGATCCTCGGGGAGCCGGGGGCTCCGCCCCCCGCCCCGCTGGTCCACGTAGAGCACCCGGTAGTCGGCGAGCTCCTCGCCCAAAAACGCCCGAAACGCGTGGGAGGAGCCCCCGGGACCGCCGTGCACGGTGACCAGAACCGGCGCGTCCAGGGGCCCCACGTCCTCGACGTAGAGCTCGGCCTCGCCTACGGGGACGAGCTGGATTTCTTCCCGCATCCCTCTTCCTCCAGGACGAAGACCCGGGGGGCGTGCCCGGCGAGCGACCGAAGCGTGGCCTCCTCCACCCCCTCGACGAGGAGCAGGTACCCTTCCGGCCCCGCCAGGAGCCGGTAGGGGTGGGGCTGCCCCTCGGCCAGCCGCCGGAGCACCTCCCGCTCCCCCTCGATCACCGCGATCTTCATCCGATCCTCCACAGCTTAGCAGAAAGCAGCACCTGGGCCGACTCCTCGAGCACGGTAAGGCGGGCGTAGGCGGTGAAGAGGTCCCGCCCCCGGGCGAAGGCGCCGTGGCCCCGGAGCATCACCACCGGGTAGCGGGCGAGCCCCTCGGCCACCGCCCGGGCCGCCTCCCGGGTGGCGCTCTTGGTGGTGGGGTCGAGGACGGGAACCTCGCCGAGCACGAGCCGTCCCTCGAGGTCCACCGGCCGGATCGCCGAGAGGTCGAGCGAGAGCGCCACCGCGGTGCGGGGGTGGGCGTGGACGATCGCCCGCGCGTCGGTGGCGCGGTAGACCTCCCGGTGGACGACGAGCTCCACCGAGGCGCCCCGGTCCCGCTCGGGATCGGGCTCCAAGCCCACGTAGAGCAGGTCCTCGGGGGCAAGGCGGTTCTTCCGCACCCCGCTTTTTGTAATCCAAAACCCCTCCCCGTCCCGGGCCGAGAAGTTCCCGGCGGTGGCCGAGATCAGCCCCTGGGCGAAGAGGTCCTCGCCGACCTCGCGGAAGGCCTGGTAGAGCGCGGCGCTCGGCTTCATGCGAAAAAGGGCGGGCCCGAAGGCCCGCCCGTGGGCGCTAGAGCCCGGGACGCTCCTCCTTGCCGGCGGCCGGCGCCTCGATCGCGGCCTCGGCCTCCCGGCGCGCGGCCTGGATCTTCTCGAGCGTCCGCTTGTCCACCACCTGGGTGTGGCGCACGTGGTCGTTGCCGGTGCCGGCGGGGATGAGCTTGCCCAGGATGACGTTTTCTTTTAGGCCGATGAGCTCGTCCACCCGGCCCTGGATGCTGGCCTCGGTGAGGACGTGGGTGGTGTGCTGGAAGCTGGCGGCGCTGAGCCAGGAGCGGGTCGAGAGGGCGCTCTTCGTCACCCCCATGAGCACCGGCTTCCAGGAGGCGGGCACCTTGCCCTCGGCCATCAGGCGCTCGTTGGTGGCCTCGACGTCCCAGCGCTCGATGACCTGGCCCTCGAGGTAGCGGGAGTCGCCGGGGTCGGTGATCTCCACGTACTTGAGCATCTGCCGGACCACGATCTCGATGTGCTTGTCGTGGAGCTTCACGCCCTGGGCCCGGTAGACCCGCTGGATCTCGTCCACCAGGTAGCGCTGCACCGCCTCCGGCCCCTTGGCGTCGAGGAGCTGGTGGGGGTCCACGGCGCCGCGGGTCAGGGGCGTGCCGGCCTCGACGAACTGCCCCTCGCGCACCGCGAGCCGGGCGCTCTTGTCCACCCGGTACTCCTTCTTGAAGCCGTCGCCCTCGACCACCAGGACGACCTTGTCCTCCTCCTCGACGACCCGGACGGTGCCGTCGATCTCGCTGATCACCGCCTTCTGCTTGGGCTTTCGGGCCTCGAAGAGCTCGATCACCCGGGGGAGACCCAGGGTGATGTCCACCCCGGCGACGCCGCCGGTGTGGAAGGTCCGCATGGTGAGCTGGGTGCCCGGCTCGCCGATGGACTCGGCGGCGACCACGCCCACCGATTCGCCGATCGAGACCGGCCGGACCATCGAGAGGTCCATGCCGTAGCACTTCTGGCAGACCCCGTAGTGTGTGCGGCAAGTGAGCGGCGAGTAGACCGGGATGGCCTCGAGCTCCCCCACCTTGGCGGCGGCGATGATCGCCCGCACGTCGTCGAGCTGGAGGAGCTGCCCTTCCTCGAAGCTGCGCTCGCCGGCGGCGAAGGGCCGGGCCACGGTGCGGCCGTAGAGCCCCTGCTCGATGTCCGAGGTGGGACGGAGCTTCTTCTCGCCGGTGACCTCGTCCCGGGTGAAGAGCGGCACCTCGATGTAGTCGGTGGTGCCGCAGTCGGCCTCGCGGACGATGATCTCGTGGGCGACGTCCACGAGCTTCCGGGTGAGGTAGCCGGAGTCCGCGGTACGGAGGGCGGTGTCGGCGCCGCCCTTCCGGGCCCCGTGGGTGGAGATGAAGTATTCCAGCACGGTGAGGCCCTCGCGGAAGTTCGCCCGCACCGGGACCTCGATCACCTCGCCCGAGGGCTTGGCCATGAGCCCGCGCATCCCGGCGAGCTGGCGGATCTGGGTGGGGTTGCCTCGGGCGCCCGACTGGGCCATGACGTAGAGGGGGTTGAAGGGGTAGTTCTCCTCGAAGTTCTTGAAGACCGCGGCGGTGACCTTGTCCACCGTCTCGGTCCAAACCGCGACGATCTGGGCCTTGCGCTCCTCAGGGGTGAGGAAGCCCCGGCGGTAGGCCTCCTCGATTTTGTCCACGGCGGCGTCGGCCTCCCTGAGGTAGGCCTCCTTCTCCTCGGGGATGACCACGTCGTCGATGCCGATGGTGATCCCGGAGACGGTGGAGTAGTAGAAGCCGGCCTGCATCAGGGTGTCGAGGAGCTTCGCGGTCTTCTCGATGCCGAGGGCGAGGTAGGCGCGGTAGACGAGGTCCTTGAGCGAGTTCTTCTCCTGCGGCCGGTCCCAGTCGACGAGGTCCTCGGGGAGCTCGGCCCCCATCTCAGCCATCGCCTCCTCCAGGGTGCGGAGGAAGAGGGCCCGGCCCGGGGTGGTGGGCTTGAGCCGGTCCCCGACCCGGAGGGTCACCTGGTCCTGGAGGTCGATGATCCCCTGTTCCACCGCGTGGAGGGCCTCGTCGATGCTGGCGAAGACGTGCTTGAGCTGGCCGGCGGTGGTCGGCTTCCCGGCCACCTCGATCGGGGCGTTCAGGGCGATCTCGCCCGCCTCCAGGGCCTTGAGGGCCTCTTCGGGGCTTTCGAACTTCCGGCCCGCGCCCTTCTTATCCCGGCGCACCTGGGTGATGTAGTAGAGCCCGAGGATGATGTCCCGGCTGGGCTTGGCGATGGGCTCGCCCGAGGCCGGCGAGAGCAGGTTGTGGGCCGAGAGCATCTGGATCCGGCTCTCGGCCTGGGCGGCGAGCGAGAGCGGCACGTGCACCGCCATCTGGTCGCCGTCGAAGTCGGCGTTGAAGGCCTCGCAGACGAGCGGGTGGAGCTGGATCGACTGCCCCTCGACGAGCACGGGGTGGAAGGCCTGGATGCCGAGCCGGTGGAGGGTGGGGGCGCGGTTCAAAAGCACCACCTTGCCGTGGATGACCTCCTCCAGCGCGTCCCAGACCTCGTCCTTGATGTCGCGGGAGCGCTCGAGCATCCGCCGGGCCGCCTTGATGTTGGCGGCGATGCCCTTCTCCTCCATCTTCTTGAGCAGGTAGGGCTTGAAGAGCTCGAGCGCCATCTGCTTCGGGAGCCCGGTCTGGTGGAGCTTGAGCTGGGGCCCGACCACGATCACCGAGCGGCCGGAGTAGTCCACCCGCTTGCCGAGGAGGTTCTGGCGGAAGCGCCCCTGCTTGCCCGAGAGGATGTCGGTGAGCGAGCGAAGCGGCCGGTCGGAGCCGGGGTTCGTCACCGGGCTGCCGCGGCGGCCGTTGTCGATGAGGGCGTCCACCGCCTCCTGGAGCATCCGCTTCTCGTTCCGAATGATCATCTCCGGCGCGCCCTGGGCGAGGAGCTTTTTGAGCCGGTTGTTCCGGTTGATGAGGCGGCGGTAGAGGTCGTTTAGGTCGCTGGTCGCGAACCGCCCGCCGTCCACCTGGACCATGGGGCGGAGGTCCGGGGGCAGCACCGGCACCACCTCGAGCACCATCCACTCGGGCTTGTTGCCCGAGTCCTTGAAGGCGCGAACGATCTCGAGGCGCTTCCGCGCCCGGGCGCGCTTGGCCCGCGAGGGGCTCTTCATCTCGGCCTCGAGCTCGGCCTCGAGCGCGTCCAGGTCGAGCTCCTTGAGGAGCACCTGGATCGCCTCCGCCCCCATGCGGGCGTCGATGTCGTAGGACTCGATGACCCGGACCACCTGCCGGATCAGGTCCACCTCGACCCGGCCGTAGATCTCGCTCTTGACCCGGCCGCCGTCGGCGAGCACGTCGCCCGGGGCCACCCGGTCGCCGTTCGTGACCTCGACGTCGTCCTCGAAGGGGTAGACCCGGGCCTTCATCACCACGATCGAGGCCGGCTCCCTTAGGTGCACGATCCCCTCGGCCTCGGCGTAGATCTCCTCCTCGGGGTCGATGGCGCCGACCAGCTTCTCGCCGGCCTCGACCCGGGCCCCGTCGGGGACGAGGACGTGCATGTGGGGGTCCACCTCGTAGACGACCTCGCGCCTGGTCTCCACCGTCATCGAGAGGTGGACGCGCCCGTCCTCGACCTCGGCCTCGAGCTCGGGCACCTCGACGCCGGCGGGCACCCTTAGCTCGCCCTTGAGCTCGAAGAGCACCTGCCCGGGCTCGACGAGCTCGCCCTCGCCCACCTTGAGCTCGGCCCCCTCGGGCACCAGGTAGACCGCCCGGACCTCGTCCTTCTCGGGGTCCTTGATCCAGAGCACCGCCCCCCCGCCATATGCGCGGAGGGCGACGACCCCGCCCTCCTCGGCGGCCACCGGGAAGGGCTCCTCGAGCTCGGCCAGGGTCTCGCCGCTTTTGTACCCTTCGGCCTCGACCCAGGCATCCTCGGGGAGGACCAGGTGGGCGCGGTCCCGCTCCAGGTACTCGACGACGAGCTTGCGGGGGAAGCGGTAGAAGGCGACCCCGTCCATCTTGGAGCGAATCCCGGGGGCGAGGTCCTGGCCCTTGGTGACGTAGGCGCCGTCCTTGACCAGGGCGTCCACCCCTTTGGGGATCGAGTAGGTCTCCTGGCGGCCGTATTTGAGCTCGCGGTACTCCTCGTCGGAAAGGAGCTGGCCGCGCTTCACCGGCTCGCCCTCGAGCATCGCTCCCTTGGGGTCGATCACGATGTACTTGGCGAAGTAGAGGACCTGCTCGAGCTCGGTGGCGGTGAGGTCGAGGAGGGTGCCCACCTTGCTGGGCACGTCCTTGACGTACCAGATGTGGGCCGCCGGGGTGGCCAGCTCGATGTGCCCCATGCGGTAGCGCCGGACGATGGACTTGGTGACCTCGACCCCGCAGCGCTCGCAGACCTTGCCCTCAAAGCGCTGGCGCTTGTACTTGCCGCAGGCGCACTCGTAGTCCTTGACCGGCCCGAAGATCCGCTCGTCGAAGAGCCCGTCCCGCTCGGGTTTCAGGGTGCGGTAGTTGATGGTCTCGGGCTTCTCCACCTCGCCGTAGGACCACTTGCGGATCTTCTCGGGGCTCGCGAGCGCGATCCGGACCTTTCTGACTTCCCTCTTCATGCTCTCCCCTTACGAACGCTTCGAGGCCAGGCCCTCGAAGATGTCGATCGGCCGGTCGTTCTCGTCCAGGGTCTCGACGTCGAGGCCGAGCGCCTGGAGCTCCTTGACCAGCACCCGGAAGGACTCGGGCACGCTCGGGGTGGGGATGTCCTCGCCCTTGACGATCGCCTCGTAGGCGGCGTTCCGCCCCTCGATGTCGTCGGACTTGATGGTGAGCATCTCCTGCAGGGTGTGGGCGGCGCCGTAGGCCTCGAGCGCCCAGACCTCCATCTCGCCGAAGCGCTGGCCGCCGAACTGGGCCTTCCCGCCGAGCGGCTGCTGGGTGATCAGCGAGTAGGGCCCGGTGGAGCGGGCGTGCATCTTGTCCTCGACCATGTGGTAGAGCTTCATCACGTACATCAGCCCGACCACGATCGGCCCCTCGATGGGCTCGCCGGTGCGGCCGTCGTAGAGGACCATCTTGCCCTGCTTGAAGAGGTCCTTGAGCTGCTCCCGGGGCTCCTTCTCCGGGTCCACCAGGTGGAGCTTGGCCGCCCGCTCGAGCACCTCGAGCTCGCGCTTGTCGATCCCCTGCCCCATCCGCTCGCGCTCGGCCCAGCGCTTTTCGAAGGCCTCGTCGAGGAGGGCCTTGATCTCCTCCTCCTTGGCGCCGTCGAAGATCGGGCTCACGAAGCGGATTTTGAGCTCGTGGGCGGCGAGCCCCAGGTGGGTCTCGAGGATCTGCCCCAGGTTCATACGGCTGGGCACGCCCAGGGGGTTGAAGACGATGTCCACCGG
>JALVVO010000206.1 GCA_027023345.1 Thermaceae bacterium | reverse complement strand
CTGGAGGACCCCGCGCCCGCGTTCGCCGTCCCCCGACGGGCGGAGATCGCGCGGAAAAACCGCCACACCGCCGAGCGGCTCCTCGCGCTGATGGGCTCCTTCAACCCTCCCGGTAGAACCGGCTCCTCGGGTAGTAGTCGGTGACCAGGAGCTTCAAGAAGGCCGCCGAGGGCACCGCGAGCAGCGCGCCCCAAAGCCCGAACAACGTGGCCCCGGTGAGGATCGCGAGGATCACCGAGACCGGGTGGAGCTCGGTGGTCTTCGAAAGCACCCAGGGCGAGTAGAGGTTGGCCTCGAGCTGGTTCTCGACCACGAAGACTAAGATCGCCCCCAGCACGAAGAGCCAGCCCTTGGTGGCGGCGAGGAGCACCGCGAGCAAAAGCGAAACCAGGCCGCCAAGGTAGGGGATCAGGTTGAAGACCGCCCCGATGAAGCCAAGGGAGGCGGCCATGGGGATGCCGAGGAGGGCGTAGCCCACCCCGAGCGTCAGCCCGGCGAGGGCGGCGACCACGAGCTGCCCCCGGACGTAGCCGCCCACCGCCCGGTCGAGCTTCTCCGCGAGCTCGTTTGCGAAGGTCCGGTAGGGCCTGGGGACGAGGGCGCGGAAGGTCTCGCCGATCCGGGGGAAGTCGAGCATCAGGTAGGCGGCGAGGAGGAGGACCAGGACGAACTGGAAGAGGCCGCCCACCACCTGGGCCATCCCCACCACCAGCCCCCGACCGCCGGCGAGGAGGGCCTCGAGCCAGGAGAGGAAGGTCTGGGTGAACTGGCCTAGGAGCGCGCCCAGATCGCCCGAGGCCTGGCGCAGGAAGGCCTCAAGCTCCTCCCCGAGCCCAAGGCTCTGGTCCAGAGAGCGGGCCAGCCGCTGAAGCCAGGCAAGTACGCCCTCCACCAGGCGGGGCAGGTCAGCGACGAAGACCGAGAGCTGAGCCACCACCTGGTAGACGAGCACCGAAGCGAGCGCCAGGAAGAGGAACCCCGCGAGGTAGACGAAGAGCACGCCCGCCCAGCGGGGAACCCGCCGGCGCTCGAGCCCGACCAGGATGGGGTTCGCCAGGTAGGCGAGGGTGTAGGCGGCGACGAAGATGCCCACCACCTCGGCGGCGCGAACGAGGAAGAGGTAGACGAGGTAGAAGAGCGCGAGGTAGGTGCCCACGCGCACGTAGGGGTTCTTCCAGACCTCGAGGAAGGCCTCGCGCACCCGCTACTCCTCCGCTAGGTGGGCGAAGAAGGCCCGGGCCTCCTCGCGGATCGCCTCGGGCTCGAGCCCCTGACCGAAGTAGCTACCCTCGCCCACCCCGCCGCGCCAGAGCTCGAAGAGCAACCGGGCCCCGGCCCGGCTGCCCTCGGCCTCGAAGCCGGTGCCGCTGTTCCCCACGTTGCCGATCCAGTCGCCGCGCTCGACCCGCGTGCCCACCCGCACCCAGGGCGCGATCCCCGAGAGGTGGGCGTAGACGCTCACCCGGCCGTCGGGGTGGCGGATCCAGACCTCCCGGCCCCGGAGCCGGTCCATCTGCTCCGGGCTCGCCCCCTTGGCCACCGCTTTCACCAGGGCCTCGAAGGCCTCCCGGCTGGGCGGGGTCCAGTCGCGGTCGGCCTTGACCACCTCGCCGGCGTTCGCCGCCACCACCCCGGCGCCGTAGACCACCGGCACGCAGGCGTCGTCCCCGGTGAAGACGAAGCCGTAGGAGACCCCGTCGCGGTAGGGCCGGGGCGCGCCCGGCAGGTGCGCCGGGTTCTTGGGCAGGCAGGCGCCGGGCAGGGGCAGGACGTAGGGCCGCGCGGCCGCGGGCTCGGGCTCGG
>JALVVO010000205.1 GCA_027023345.1 Thermaceae bacterium | reverse complement strand
GGCGTAGGGGTCCTCGCCCCGGGCTTTGGCAGGCGGAGCCGATCGTCTTCTTCCCCGGGATCGCGGCCCGCTGGTTCCGCGACGCCTTCGCCCCCGACCTGGTCGAGGAGGCCCGCGCCCGGGGCGAGGACCCCTACGCCCTGCTCGAGGCCCTGGCCGAGACCGTGCCCCCCGGCGCCCACGGGATCACCCCGATCCTCTCCGACGCCATGAACTACCTGCACTGGCGCCACGCCGCCCCTTCCTTCCTGAACTTTCCCCTGGACCCCGAGAAGGCCCACCGGGGAGCCTTCTTCCGGGCCCTCGAGGAGAACGCGGCGATCGTCACCCGGGCGAACCTCGAGGCCATCGCCGAGCTCACCGGCCGCTTCCCCGAGCGGGCGGTCTTCGCCGGGGGCGCGGCGAAGGGGCGGCTCTGGCCCCAGATCGTCGCCGACGTGCTGGGGATCCCGCTAAAGATCCCGGTGGTCAAGGAGGCCACCGCCCTGGGCGCGGCGGCGCTGGCCGCCGCCGGGGCGGGGATCGTCTCCAGCCCGGCCGAGGCCATCCGCGCCTGGGTTCGCTTCGAGCGGGAGGTCGAGCCCCGGCCGGAAAACCGCGAGGTCTACGAGGAAGCCTACCGGCGCTGGCGGGAGGCCTATCCCGTCCAGCTCGAGCTCGCCGACCGCGGCGTCACCACCTCGATGTGGCGGGCCCCCGGCGAGTAGGAGGCAGTGTGAAGCCATTCATCATCCACGAAGACGAGGTTCCTTACCGCTTCGACGGGGTCTCCGGGCCCAAGTACCTGCTCCGGGGGCCGCGCTCCGACTTCGGCATGGTGGTGCTTTTGCCGGGGGAGGACTTTCCCACCCACTACCACCGCAGGGTGGAGGAGAACTTCTTCACCCTCGAGGGCGAGGTGGAGATCTACATCAAGGGCGAGCGCTTCGTCCTCCACCCGGGGGAGCTCTGCCACGTGCCCCCCATGCACCCCCACTACCTCAGGAACGTGGGGGAGGTGCCCTGGAAGGCGATCTTCGTCAAGGCCCCCTACGACCCCAAGGACAAGGTGGACCTCCCCTGGGTGCCGGGCGAGCCCTTCCCCGCGTTCGAGTGAGGGCCGGCCCGTTTTCCCGGGCCCTGAGGCGATTTTGGAAGGAGGAAAGGCATGAAACCCCACGACCCCCACATGGACTGGGGCATGAAGAACCGGTACCTGAGCGTCTTCAACCGGCAAAGCGGCCGCACCATCTTCTACGCCGTGGACCACGGCTACTTCATGGGCCCCACCACCGGCCTCGACGACATGCAAAAGGCCATCCACCCCGTGGTCGACTACGCCGACGCCCTCATGCTCACCCGGGGAGCCCTTCGCAACGCCGTCGACCCCTGGCTCAGAAAGCCCATCTCGCTCCGCGTCTCCAGCGGCACCAGCATCCTCAACGAAGACCTCCTCCACGAGGGCCTCGCCGTCGAGATCGAGGAGGCCGTGCGCCTGAACGCCGCCTTCGTCGCCTTCTCGGTGATGGTGGGCACGCCCCAGAGCGAGCGGGACACGATCCTCGAGTTCTCCCGGGCGGTGGACCAGGCCGAGCGCTTCGGCATCCCCGTGCTGGGGGTGGTGGCGGTGGGCCGGGGGCTGAACCGCGACGCCCGCTACCTGAGCCTGGCGACCCGGATGGTGGGGGAGCTGGGGGCGCGGCTGGTGAAGACCTACTACTGCGAGAACTTTGAGCGGGTGGTGGACACCAGCCTGGTGCCGGTGGTGATTGCCGGGGGGAAGAAGCTTCCGGAGAAGGAGGCCCTGCAGATGGCCCGGAACGCGCTGGACGC
>JALVVO010000204.1 GCA_027023345.1 Thermaceae bacterium | reverse complement strand
CTTCGGGGGAAGGGGGTCACCGCCGTGCTCGCGGACGCCCGGCTCCTCGCCTGGCGCCCGCCGGCCGGGCTCCGCGCCCGGGCGGGAGAGCGGCTCGCCGAGGGGCTCTCGCCCCCGGTCGCCGGGCTGGCCCGGGCGATGGTGCTGGGGGACCGGGGGGCCCTCGCCGGGACCGAGGCCTTCCGCCGGGCGGGGCTCGGGCACCTGCTCGCGCTCTCCGGGCTGCACGTGGGCTTCTTGCTTGGCTTCCTCCTGCTCCTCCTCGCCCCCTCGGCCGCGCCCGCTACCCCCTCGCCCTCGTCGTCCTCGCCGGCTACCTGGCCCTGGCCGGGCCCAGCCCCAGCCTGGTGCGGGCGACGCTGATGGCGGGGGCGGTGCTGGTCGTGCTCTTCCTAGGCCGGGGGCAGCCGGGGATCCTCGCCGCCCTCGCCCTCGCGCTCGCGATCCAGCTGGTGCTCGCCCCCTGGGCGGTCTTCGACCTGGGCTTTCGGCTCTCCTACCTGGCGGTGGCCGGCTTGGGGCTGATCCTGACGCCGCTCTACCGCCCCCTCGCCCGGGCCCCCGCGGGGGTGCGCTGGATCCTCGGCGGGGTCCTCGCCACCCTCGCCGCCCAGGCCGCGATCCTGCCCCTTTTGCTCGACGCCTTCGGGCGGGTTTCGCTCTTGAGCCCGGTGGCGAACCTCCTTGCCCTGCCGCTGGCCGCGGTCTTCGTGCCGCTCGGGTTCTTGAAGCTCATGGGGCTCGGGCTGGTGGCGCCGGGGCTCGAGCTCACCGGCCGCGCCCTCCTCGGGGTAGCGGAGGCCTTCGCCGGGGCGCCGGCGCTCACCTGGGGCGCGATCGGCCCGAGCGGGTTCGCGCTCTACTACCTCGCCCTCGCCGCCCTGGTCCTCGCCCTCTGGGGCCGGCTCCCAAGGCGGCGGGCGGCGGCGGTGGTTTTCCTGGCGGCGGCTCTTGCCCTCCTTCCCCGGGCCTTCCCGGTGCTCGAGGTCTGGCAGCTCGACGTCGGCGAGGGGAACGCCACCCTCCTCCGGGCGCCGGGGGAGGTCGAGGTCCTTTTGGACGCCGGCCCCGGGTGGGCGGCGGGCCGGGTGCTCCGGGCCCTCCGTGCGCTGGGGGTGGACGACCTCGACCTCCTCGTCCTCACCCACCCCGACCGAGACCACGCCGGGGCGGCGCCCGAGATCCCCCGGGCGCACCCGGTGGGGGCGGTGCTCACGAGCCCCGAGTACCCCGAGGACGACCCCGCGCTCGTCGCCGCCCGCCTTTCGGGCGTGCCCCACCTCGTCGCCGCCTACGGCGACCGGGTGCGGCTCGGGCCCCTCGTGCTCGAGGTCTGGCACCCGCGCGTCCCGGCCCCGCCGGGGGACAACGCGAAGAGCCTGGTGGTGCGGGCGCGCTGGCGGGGCCGGGCGGTGCTCGTCCTCGGCGACCTGCCCCGGCGCTTCGAGGACGGCCTCCCCGCCCTTCCCGCCGACGTCCTGGTGGCGAGCCACCACGGGGCGGAAAACGGCACCGGCGAGGCCATCCTAAAAAAGGCCCGCCCCCGGGTGGTGCTCGTCGGCGTGGGCAGGAACCCCTTCGGCCACCCGAGCCCCGAGACGATCCGGCGGATCCTCGCTTCCGGCGCCCGCGTCCACCGCACCGACCTGGAGGGGGCGATCCGCGTCCGGCTCGGACCCGGGTGGGGCTCCCGCTAGCCCTCCATCGCCAGCACCCGCCGGGCGGCGACCTCGTCGGTGATCAGGACGTTGACGTAGCCGCCCTTGAGGGCGCCGTAGATGGCCTGGGCCTTGACCGCGCCCCCGGCCACCCCGATCACGGTCTCGATCCGCTTCAGGCTCTCGTGGTCGATCCCGATCACCCGGCGGTTCAGGGGGATGTCGAGCCAGCGGCCGTCGAAGCCGTAGTGCTGGGCGCAGACGTCGCCCACCGCGCCGCTTTTCCGGATCTCGGCGGCCTCCTCCTCGGTGAGGTAGCCCGCCCGCACCAGGCTGTAGTACCCGGCCCGGGTGGTGCCGATGCCGACCAGGGCGATGTCGGCCCGCCGGGCGCGCTCGAGCGTCGTCTGGATGTGGCGGTCGGCGAGCAGGGCCTTTCGGGCGGCCTCGCTGGCGACGATCAGGGGGGCGTGGAGCTGGTAGCTCTTCGAGCCCAGGCGCTGGGCCAGGAGCTGGGCCAGGATGGGGCCGCTCTCCGGGGTGGCCTCGGCGCCGGTGGCGCCGATGAGCTGGACCACCTCGACGTGGGAGGAGGCCCGGGGCCGGATCGCCCGGATCATCTCGTAGAGCGCGCTGCCCCAGGAGATGCCGACCACCATGCCGTCGTGCAGCCGGTCTTCGAAGTAGCGGGCGGCCAGCTGCCCCAGCCGACGGAGCATGCGGGCGTAGTCGTCCTCGCCGTCGGCCAGGACCCGGGCGTCCTTCAGGCCGAAGCGCTGGACGAGGGCGGCCTCGAGCTCCCCGTCGGTGGGCAGCGGGTGGTGGATCACGATCTCCACCACCCCGCGCCGCCGGGCCTCGCTTAGAAGGCGAGAGACCCCCGAGCGGGAGATCCCCAGCTCCCGGGCGATCTCCGCCTGGGTCCGCCCCTCCTCGAAGTAGAGCTCGGCGACCCGCGCCAGGAAGGCGAGGTGGTCTTCGCTCCGACGACCCCTTCGGCGTTGCACGGATGTGATTATAGCTGGTCTTCGGTTCAGCCGGCGGTCCCCGCCGACCAAGGGTTCAGCGGTTGACACGCGCGGAGGACCGGGCGTAGCATGTTCACATAAGTCAAAAAGCGCTGACATTTGTGCAAATCAGCGCGAGGGGAGGCGGGATGCGAAGCCGAAACCCAGGCCCGAGGCCGTTCGGGGAGAGGGGGTAGCCGAGGTGGCGGACCAGGGCCCCCTGCTCGAGCTCCGGGACGTCTGGAAGGTCTTCTCCGGGGTGCCGGTCCTCAAAGGGGTGTACTTCGACCTCCGCCCCGGCGAGATCCACGCCCTCCTCGGCGGGAACGGCTCGGGCAAGTCCACCCTGATGAAGATCATCGCCGGGGCCTACCGCCTGGACGCCGGCGAGATGCGCCTTTTGGGGAGGCCGGTGCGCGTCGAGTCGCCGAGCGCCGCCCAGCGGCTGGGGATCTACATGGTGCCCCAGGAGCCCCACGTCTTCCCCCACCTCACCGTGCGGGAGAACCTCAGCCTGGGGCTCGACCTCGACCCCGAGACCTTCCGGCGCAAGCTCGCTACCGTCCTCGACCACCTCGACTTCGAGGTGGACCTCGAGGAGCCCGCCGCCTTCCTCTCCATCGCCCAGCAGCAGCTCCTCGAGATCGTCCGCGGGCTCCTCCGGGACGCCCGGGTGCTGATCTTCGACGAGCCCACCTCGGCCCTGACCTTCCGCGAGGCCGAGCAGCTCTTCGACCAGATGCGGAGGCTCACCGAGCGGGGGATCGGGATCGTCTTCATCTCCCACCGGTTGGGCGAGGTCATGGAGGTCGCCCACCGGGTGAGCGTGCTCCGGGACGGGGTGATGGTGCTCCGGGCCCCGAGGGAGCGGCTCACCCCCCACGACCTGGTGCGGGCGATGCTCCCCGAGACCGCCGAGGAGGGTGAGGGCCCCGCGGAGCTCGAGCGCGCGCGGCGGGGCGAGCGGCCGGTGCTCGAGGTCCGGAACCTGACGAGCGAGGCCTTCCGGGACGCGAGCTTCGACCTCTACCCCGGCGAGGTGCTGGGGATCGCCGGGCTGGTGGGCTCGGGCCGCACCGAGCTCGCCGAGGCCATCGTCGGCCTCGACCCCCACGCCCGCGGCGAGGTGCGGGTCGGCGGGGTTTTGCTTCCCCGCCGCACCCCCGCGATCTGCCAGCGCCACGGGCTCGTCTACGTCCCCGAGGACCGCCACGCCCACGGGATCTTCCTCGACCTGCCCAGCCTCTACACCATGACCGCCGGCATCCTGCCTCGGCTGGGGCGGTTCCTTCTGGCCTCGGCCAAAGAGCGAAGAATCGGCGAGCGCTTCGTAGACCTCCTCAACATCAAGCTCCAAGGCCTCGACCAGATCGCCGGCACCCTCTCCGGCGGCAACCAGCAGAAGGTGGTGCTGGCCAAGGCGCTGGCCGGCGAGCCCAAGGTGGTGATCCTCGACGAGCCCACCCGGGGAATCGACGCCTCCGCCCGGCGCGACGTCTACCGACTGATCCGCCGGCTCACCGCCCAGGGGCTGGGGGTGATCCTGATCTCGTCCGAGCTCGAGGAGGTGGTCGAGCTCGCCGACCGGGTGCTGGTCATGTACCGGGGGCGGATCGTCGGTGAGCTCGAGGGCGACGCGATCAGCCTCGAGCGGGTCACCGAGGCCTCCTTCGGGATGGCCCTGGAGGCGGCCTCATGAGGCGCTGGCTCACCAGCCGCGAGGCCCTGGTCACCGGGCTCCTCGTCCTGCTCGTGCTCTTCACCGGGCTCGTCAACCCCAACGCCCTCAAGTTCCGCTCGCTGGTCGAGGTGGTGAACGCGAGCCTCTCGCTCCTCCTCATCACCCTGGGCGAGATGTTTGTGATCCTCACCCGCGGCATCGACGTCTCGGTGGGCTCGGCGGCGGGGCTTTCGGCGGTGGTCCTGGGGCTTACCCTGAACCTCGGCTGGCCGCTTTCGCTCGCGATCCTGGCGGCGCTCGCCACCGGACTTTTGGCCGGGGCGGTGAACGCGGTGGGGGTCACCCTGCTCCGGGTGCCGCCGATCATCATGACCCTGGGCACGCTAGGGATCTACCGCGGGCTGATGCGGATCCTCACCGGCGGGAGCTGGATCGAGAACCTCCCCCAGAACATCAAGGCGCTGAACCTCTGGCACCTCCTCGGGGTGCCGTTCTTCGTCTGGGCCACGCTGGCGGTGCTCGCCCTCACCGCCTACGTCACCTGGCGGGCCCGCCCCGCGCGCTACTTCTACGCGGTGGGCGATAACCCCGAGGGCGCCTACTTCCTGGGCCTGCCGGTCCGCCCCACCCAGTTCGCCGCCTACACCCTGGCCGGCTTCTTCGCCGCCCTGGCGGCGGTGGTCTTCACCTCCCAGATCGGCTTCGTCTCCATGAACGCCGCCGAGGGCTACGAGCTCAAGGCGATCGCCGCCAACGTGGTCGGCGGGGTCAGCCTCACCGGCGGGGTGGGGACCCCGCTGGGGGCGGCGGTGGGCGCGCTCTTCATGACCGCGGTGCACAGCATGCTGATCTTCCTCGGGGTGCCGGGGATCTGGGACAACGCCTTCGCCGGCGTGATCCTGCTCCTCGTCGTCTACCTCGACTACCACGTGCGCCGCACGCTGGAGTTCCGCCGGCGGCAGGCCCGCGTCCAGGGCGAGGCCGCCTGGGAGGCGGAGGGAGGGCGATCGTGAGCCGCTACCTGAAGACCTGGGAGTTCGCCCTGGCGGTGCTCCTGGTGCTCGAGATCCTGGTGCTGGGGGCGATCAACCCCACCTTCTACGACCCCGAGAACCTCCTCTACGCCACCCTCGACTTCATGCACATCCTCTTCGCCGCCCTGCCCTTGACCCTGGTCATCATCACCGCCGGGATCGACATCTCCGGGGTGAGCGTGATGGGCCTCGCCTCGATCACCCTGGGGCTCGCCTGGGTGGCCGGGATGAACGTCTTCGTGGCCGCCGGGATCGCCCTCTTGGTGGGGGTGCTGGCCGGGCTCTTCAACGGCGTGCTGGTGGCCAAGACCGACGTCAACCCGCTGGTCATCACCCTGGGCACCCTCTTCATGTTCGGGGGGCTGGCCCAGGGCATGCCGGCCCTGCTCGACCTCCTCGGGTTCAAGGCCTACGGCTCCGAGGGGCTCGCCGCCTACCAGTACGAGGGGATCACCGGCCTTCCCGAGGCCTTCATCGCCCTCACCGAGGGGACCCTCGGCATCGTCCCCCTTCCCCTCCTTCTGGTCCTCGCCTTCGCCTTGGTGCTCGGGGTCCTGCTCCACCGCACCCGCTTCGGCCGCTACCTCTACCTGATCGGGAACAACCCCGAGGCCGCTCGGTACAGCGGGGTCCCCCTCGTGCGGGCGCTGATCTACGCCTACGTGCTCTCGGGGCTGGGGGCCGCGCTCGCCGGGGTGATGCTCACCTCCTACATGACCTCGGCCCGGGCCGACCTCGGTAGCGACGCCCTCCTGCCCATCATCACCGCGGTGGTGCTCGGGGGCGCCGACATTCTGGGGGGAAGCGGCACGATCCTGGGCACGCTCCTCGCCGGGGCCATGCTCGGCTACCTGCGTCAGGGGCTCTTGGCCCTCGGGGTCACCAACGACCTGATCCAGGTGGTGGTGGGGTCAATCCTGATCGCCGCCATGGCCGCCAAGCAGCTGGCCCACTGGTGGGGCGAGCGCCGGCTGAAGCGCCGGGCGCTGGCCGGCCGGGGAAGGGGGTGAGGCGCGGGAGCGAGGCTTTCGAGGACGGCGGGTAGGACTCAGGTCGAAGGGATTTTCGAGGAAAAGAGGAGAGGACGATGAAAAGGACCCTAGGCATCTTCACGGCGGCGCTGGTTCTGGCGCTGGCCGGGGTGGCAACGGCGAAAAAGGACGTCAAGATCGCGTTTATTCCCAAGCTCACCGGGGTGGGCTTCTTCGAGTCCGGCGGCAAGGGCGCGGTGGAGATGGGCAAGAAGCTCGGAATCTACGTCAAGTACGACGGCCCCAGCACCGCCAGCGTCTCCGGGCAGATCCAGTACATCAACAACTTCGTCAACCAGGGCTACGACGCCATCGCGATCTCCGCCCTTTCCCCCGACGGGCTCAACCAGGCATTGAAGCGGGCGATGAGGAAGGGTGTGATCATCCTCACCTGGGACTCCGACGTCAACCCCAGGTACCGCACCTTCTACATTAGCCAGGGCACCGCCCAGCAGCTCGGCGAGCTCCTCGTCAAGATGGCCGCCGACCAGATGGACGATCCCCACAAAGGGACCAAGAAGGTCGCCTTCCACTACTCGAGCCCCACCGTCACCGACCAGAACCAGTGGGTGAAGGTAGCTAAGGCGAAGATTGCCAAGGACTACCCCAACTGGGAGATCGTGGCCACCGTCTTCAGCCACGAGGACGCCCAGCAGGCGGTCCAGGTGCCCACCGCGCTGTTCCAGGCCCACCCCGACCTGGACGCGGTGATCTGCCCCGACGCCAACGCCCTTCCCGGCACCGCCCAGGCGGCCGAGAACCTGGGGATCGCGGGCAAGGTGATCATCACCGGGTTCTCCACCCCCAACGTGATGCGCCCCTACGTCAAGCGGGGCACGGTCAAGGCCTTCGGGCTTTGGGACGTGGTCAAGCAAGGCAAGCTCACCATCTACGTCGCCAACCTGCTGGTGCAGGGCAAGAAGCTCAAGGTGGGCGACGAGTTCGACGTCCCCGACGTAGGCCACGTGAAGGTCTACCCCAACTCGGTGCAGGGCTACGACTACCAGGGGCCGGTGAACAACGGCATCATCCTGCTACCCGAGCGGGTGGTCTTCACCATCGAGAACATCGACAACTACGACTTCTAGACCCCTTCCCGGGCCGGCCCGCCGGCGGGCCGGCCCGCTCACCTCCCAAGGAGGCGCGATGCGGCACATTCTGGCCCTGGACGCGGGCACCGGCAGCGGGCGGGCGGTCCTCTTCGACGAGGAGGGACGCCAGCTCGCCGCCGCCAGCCGCGAGTGGCAGCACCGCCCGGAGCCCGGGGTGCCGGGTTCGATGGACTTCGCCCGCGACGAGAACTGGGCCCTCCTGGTGGACGCGATCCGGGAGGTGCTCGCCGCCGTGCCCGGCGCCCGGGTGGTGGCCCTCAGCACCACCAGCATGCGGGAGGGGATCGCTCTTTACGACGAGGCCGGCGAGGAGCTCTGGGCCTGCGCCAACGTGGACGCCCGGGCGGTGGAGGAAGTGCGGGCGCTGAGGGAGCGGGACCCTGAGCTCGAGCGCTGGGCCTACCTGCGCTCGGGACAGACCTTCGCCCTGGGGGCGGCGCCCCGGCTCCTCTGGCTCAAAAACCACCGCCCCGAGCTCTACGCGCGGGCCGCCCGGATGGCGATGCTCTCCGACTGGGTGGCGACGCGGCTGGGGGCACCGGTGGCGGTGGACCCCACCAACGGGGGCACCACCGGGCTCTTTAGCCTGGCCACCCGAAAGTGGGACCGCGAGCTCGGCGAACGCCTCGGCGTCAAGCCCGAGCTGCTCTCGGCCCCGGTCTTCGAGGGCGGCACGGTCTACGGGGAGGTGAGCCCCGAGGCCGCCCAGGCCACCGGGCTCGCCCCCGGCACCCCCATCGTGATGGGGGGCGGGGAC
>JALVVO010000203.1 GCA_027023345.1 Thermaceae bacterium | reverse complement strand
GGCGAGCGGGGGGCGGCTCGGCCGCGACGGGGTCTTCGCCGTGGCCGCTGAGCTCGAGGGCCACCCCGACAACGCCGGGGCCTCCGCCTACGGCGGGTTCGTGATCGGCTTCGGCCCCCCCTGGCGGGCGCTCAGCCTGCCCTTCCCCGAGGGGCTCTTGCTGGCGGTGGCGGTGCCGCCCTTCGAGGTCCCCACCGAGCGGGCGCGGGCGGTCCTCCCGGAGCGGGTGGCCCGGGAGGACGCGGTGTATAACCTCTCCCGCGCCGCGCTCTGGCCGGCTGCGCTCCTCACCGGCCGCTACGACCTGCTCGCCGAGGCCGCCGCTGACCGCCTGCACCAAAAGGCGAGGCTCGCCCTCATGCCCGGGGCCGACGAGGCCCTGCGCGCAGCGAGCGAGGCCGGGGCGCTCGCCGCCTTCATCGGCGGCGCGGGGCCGGCGGTGGCGGCGGTGGTGGAGCGGAAGAAGGCCGATCGCGTGGCGAGGGCGCTTTGGGATTACGCTGAAGGGGGCCAGGTGCTGGTGCTGGAGGCTGCGGGAGGGTACACGTGGAAGGAGATCTGAGCAGCGTTCCCCTTTCGGAGGCGCTCCTGCTTCTTCACTCGGGGAAGCAGAGCGGTCAGCTCACGGTGGAGGCCGAGGTCCCTCTAGTCCTGCGCTTCCACGACGGCGAGGTCATCGGCGGGGGCATCTACGACTGGACCGGCTTCGAGGCCATCACCGCCTTCGACCTCCAGGGCCGCGAGGGGCGCTTCCGCTTCCGGGCGGAGGCGGTGGTGGGCGATCCCGAGCCGCTGATGCCCTTCGACACGCTGGTCACCGAGTGGGCCCGGCTCACCGACGAGTGGCGCCGCTTCCTCGCCGAGGTGGGGCCGCCGAGCCGGGTCTACGAGGCGCCCCGCGGCCGGGGTGCCTACCAGGTCTTCGCCGAGCCCCTCTCCATCCGGGGCGCCGCCCGGCGCTGGGGGGTTCCCCTGATCATTGCCATGGAGCGGGTCTGGCACGGCCTCCGGGAGGGGGAGCTAGTGGGCCTCGCCCAGTACCGCTGGTACCCCATGCGGATCCGCCACCCCCTGGCCTGGGAGGTGCTCGACCGCCACCCCTACGCCGACGTCGTCCGCCGGCTTACCGGCGAGAAGACTCTGGGGGAGCTGATCCGCGAGGGGCTTCCCGAGGCGCGCGTGCGCGAGTTCCTGATCGAGGAGCTCCGCGGCCGGCGCATGCGGCCCAAGGGGCGGGGCGCGCTCCTCCGCGACCTGACCTGGGAAAAGCAATACGGCTCGCGAATTTAATCCAGTATAATTTTCCGCGTGTCCGGGCTCCGGGAACGGCAGAAACAACGTCGAAAAGAGCGAATCTACCGGACCGCGCTCGAGCTCTTCCGCGACTACGGCTTCGACCGCACCACCGCCGACGACATCGCCAAGAAGAGCCACGTCTCGCGCGGGACCTTCTTCAACTACTACCCGCATAAGGAGGCGGTCCTCCTTGAGTACGGGGCCGAGCTCATGGACGAGGCCTGGTCCGAGGCCGAGCGGCGGCTCGAGGCGGGGGAGGACCCCCTTTCGGTGCTCCGGTTCTTCTGGGATCGCCTCGCCGAGCTCTCCGAGATCGAGCTCGGACCCGAGCTCTTCGCCCGGGTCGCCTACGAGCTTTTGAACCCCGACCCCGAGCGGGCCGCCTACGCCTACCGGATGCTGCCGCTCGCCGAGCGGGTCAAAAGGTTGCTCGCGCCCCTGGCCGAGGCGGGAAGGCTCCGAACCGACCTCAGCCTCGAGCGGATCAGCGCGGTGCTCGCCGACAACTTCCTCCTGGCGGCGCTTCGCTGGGCGGCCTACGGCGCCGGGGCCAACCTCAAGGAGGAGACCCGGAAGTTCCTGACGCTCGCCCTCGAGGGGGCGCTCGCCCGCTAGAAGAGCGCCTCGGGGACGGGAAGCCCGAGGTGCTCGAAGGCCCTCCGGGTGGCCACCCGGCCCCGGGGGGTGCGCTTGACCAGGCCGGTCTGGATCAGGTAGGGCTCGACCACCTCCTCAAGGGTCTGGGGGTCCTCGGCGAGGGCGGTGGCCAGGGTCTCGAGCCCCGCCGGCCCGCCGGCGAACTTGACGAGGAGCGTCTCCAGGTAGCGCCGGTCCTTGGCGTCGAGCCCGAGCCGGTCGAGGCCGAGCTCGTCGAGGGCAGCCTCGGCCCTTTGCGCGGTGATCACCGCCTCCCCCGCCACCTGGGCGAAGTCGCGCACCCTCCGGAAGAGCCTTTTCGCGATCCGCATCGTCCCCCGGCTGCGCTCGCCGATGACCCGGGCGGCCTCGGGCTCGATGGCGACGCCGAGGATCCGGGCGTCGCGCATCACCCCCTCGGCGAGCTCCTCGGGGGTATAGAACTCGAGTTGCTCGTGGATGCCAAAGCGGCTCCGAAGGGGCCCCGAGAGCAGCCCCGGCCGGGTGGTGGCGCCGATCAGGGTGAAGCGGGGGAGCTCGAGCCGGAGCGTGCGGGCAGCCGGCCCCTGGCCGAGCACGAGGTCAATCTTGAACTCCTCCATCGCCGGGTAGAGGTGCTCCTCGGCGGTCCGCGAGAGCCGGTGGATCTCGTCGATGAAGAGGATGTCCCCCTCCTCGAGGCTGTTCGTGAGGATCGCCGCCAGGTCCCCGGGCTTCTCGATCGCCGGGCCCGAGGTGACGCGGATGTTCACCCCGAGTTCGTAGGCGATCACGTGGGCGAGGGTGGTCTTGCCGAGCCCCGGGGGGCCCGAGAGCAGGAGGTGGTCGAGGGACTCGCCGCGTTCCCGGGCGGCCTCGAGGTAGACCCGGAGCTTCTTCTTGAGCCGGGTCTGGCCCACGTACTCGTCGAGGCTCCTGGGCCTTAGAAGGAGGTCGGACTCCACGGCTCCATGATACCCGGCGCTTTTCCGCCGTTTCCCTATACTCGAAACGTGGTGGAAAGCGTGCGCGGGTTTTTAGAACGCTATCTGGAAGAACTTTACCGAATTCATCAACGGGGGGATCCTCGCGAGGAAAGCTACTACCCCGCGCTCAAGACGCTGGTCGAGGAGCTCGGCCGCGAGCTGGGGCACCCCCGGGTCGAGGTCACCGTCCTGCCCAAGAAGACCGAGGCCGGAAACCCCGACTTCCGCATCTGGGACGGTAAGGGGAAGATCGTTGGCTACGTCGAGGCGAAGACCCCGGGGGCCGGGCTCGAGCGGGTGGCCCAGTCGGAACAGCTCCGCCGCTACCGGGAGACCTTCGACAACGTGGTGCTCACTGACTTCCTGCACTTCGTGCTCTTTCGCGAGGGGGTGGAGGTGGCCCGCGCCGAGCTCGCGGACGCCGTCGCCCTGACCCTCGGGCACGTTCCCCCACCCAAGGACGTCGAGGGCACCGCCGAGCTTTTCGCCCACTTTTTCGACTACCGCCTCCCCGAGCGCCTGGGCCCCAAGGCGCTGGCCGGGCGGCTTGCCCGCTTGACCCGCTTCCTACGCGATCAGGTCATCGAGGAGGAACTCCGTCAAGGGAGAGAGAGCCCGCTATACGGTTTCTTTGAGACCTTTAAGGAAGTCCTGGTCGCCGATCTCGACGAGCGGAAGTTCGCCGACCTCTTTGCCCAGACCCTTTCCTACGGTCTGTTTGCCGCCCGCATCCGGGCGGGTAAGGGCGGTTTCAACCGCAAGCTCGCCTACGCGCTGATCCCTCACACCCTGGGCGTTTTGCGGGACGTTTTCAAGTTCATTTCCATGGCCGATTTGCCGCCGCACCTCGAGGTCACCTTGGACGACATTGCCGCCGTGCTCGAGGCCGCGGACGTAAGCGGTATCCTGGCCGAATACCAGCGGAGCCGGGGCAGCCGGGATCCGATCGTCCACTTTTACGAGACCTTCCTAGCCGAGTATGACCCCGAGCTGAGGGAGCGAAGGGGCGTCTACTACACCCCTGAACCGGTGGTCCGCTACATCGTGGAAAGCGTGCACAAGCTACTGCGAGATCGCTTTGCCAGGCCGCTCGGCCTCGCCGAGGAGGGGGTGACGCTTTTGGACCCCGCCGCCGGTACCCTCACCTTCCCGGCGGTGGCGGTGGAGCGGGCTACCGAGACCTACGTTGAAAACTTAGGCGAAGGCGGTCTTCCTCGGCTTTTGCGAGAGCGGATTTTGCCCAACTACTATGCCTTCGAACTGATGATGGCCCCCTACGCGGTGGGGCATCTGAAGATCGGGCTCGTCCTCGAGGCTCTAGGCTACCGACTTTCGGAGGATGAGCGCTTCAACCTCTACCTCACCAATGCCTTGGAGCTTGAGCAAATCGAGAAAGTGAGTTTTCCTTTCTTACAAGCGCTCTCCGAGGAGAGCCGCCTGGCGGGGGAGGTGAAGAAGAACCGCCCCATCCTGGTGATTTTGGGGAACCCGCCATACTCGGGCCACTCGGCCAATAAAAACCCGTGGATCGAGGATTTGCTCAAGGAAGACCAGCCCGGCGCCCCCAGCTACTACAAGGTGGACGGCCGGCCCCTCGGCGAGAAGAACCCCAAGTGGCTGCAAGACGACTACGTTAAGTTTTTGCGCTTTGCCCAGTGGAAGATCGCCCAGCACGGCGAGGGCCTGGTGGCGATGATCACCAACCACTCCTACCTGGATAACCCCACCTTCCGGGGCATGCGCCAGAGCTTGCTCACCACCTTTGACGAAATCTACATCCTGAACCTGCACGGCAACAGCCTGAAACGCGAGACCGCGCCCGACGGCGGCCCCGACGAAAACGTCTTCGACATCCGTCAGGGGGTGGCAATCGGAATCTTCGTCAAGCGGCCCGGAGCGGCCGAAAAGAAAGTCTACTACGCCGACCTTTGGGGCAAGCGCAAGGCGAAGTACGATTGGCTTGCGGCACACGACGTGAGCACGACCGAGTTCACCGAGCTGAAGCCTGGGGGAGATTTTTACTTCTTCGTGCCTTGGCGGCAAGAGGAATACGAATCTTATAGCATGCTGCCTTCATTAGCAAAACTTATGCCAGTTCATCAATCTGGGATCATTGCTGGCAGAGAACACTTGGCGATCGATGTGTCACCGGAAAGCTTATGGCAGAAGATACGGACCTTTGCAGAGCTAGATACAAAGCTTGCCCGGAAGGCATTTGGCCTAGGGAGAGATGCAAGGGACTGGAAGGCAGCGGCAGCACAAGAACATGTTCGTCAGAACTTGAGCCAGAAATACATTAAGCCGATTTTGTATAGACCTTTGGATGTTCGCTACATTTACTACATCCCTCAAAATAAAGGCTTCATCCGGTGGGCCTATCCGGACTTCATGTCGCACATGCTGGCGGGGCCGAATCTGGGGCTGTTGACGCATAAACAAACAAAAGAGGAGCCCGGCGCCTTGGTGACCCGGCATATAGCGGCACATAAAACCGTCAGTGCTTACGACATCAATTACCTCTTTCCCCTTCACCTTTACCTAGAACCCACCGGCACCCTGTTCGAGGGGGTCCCGGAGCTAAGGCCCTACCCCAAGACCGGCCCCGAGCTCTTCGAGGGCTTCCTCTGCACCCTTGCCTACCGTGCCTTCCGCACGCCGCTAGGCCAGGTGGTGGAGATCCGCCCCGGGCACCTCTTCCGGCTGGTGGCGGGTCAGGGCAAGGGATTTTTAAATGGCGCCGCTAGCGCGGAAGAGGCCCTCGCCCGATTGATCCGGGGTGAAGCCGGCCCTCGGGACCTCGCCGGCTATGAGCGGGGCCGGGCCCGGTTCCTGGACCGCTTCGCCGAGGTCGTCACCCACCCCGACCGCGTCCTTCTTGACCGGGAAAAACCCGGGGTCTGGCTCTTCGTCAAAGACCTGCGGCCCGACTTGGCGTTGGTCGCGGTCTTCAAGGAACTTGGCGAGGAGCGGCTTGGGTTGCTCTCCTTCCACCCCAAGCACCCAAAGAAGCTAAGACGCGAGCGCTACCAGGAAAAATGGACACCCGCGGGCCCCTCCCGACCCGCGGGTAGCGCCGGGCTCGGCGGTGGGGAGGCACCCTCGCCCGGCAGCTCCGAGAGCGATTATACCACCGCCTGGGTGGAGCGCCGGCCGAACCTGGACCCGGGGCTCTGGACGCGCCTCGTCTTCGCGCTGGGCCGGCCGGTTTCCCCTGAGGATCTGCTTGCCTACGTCTACGCCGTGCTCTACACCCCCACTTACCGCGAGAAGTACGCGGAGTTTTTGCGGGTGGACTTCCCGCGCGTGCCTTTTCCGTCAGACAGCGAGGCGTTCTCCGCCCTCGCCCGGCTCGGTCGGCGGCTCATCGAGCTTCACACCTTAGAGGCCAAGGACCTCTTCCCGCCCCTCGCCAAGTACCACGGCGAAGGCAAGGACGTCGTCGAGCGCCCGCGCTACGACGCTGAGAACCGACGGCTTTACATCAACAAGCAAAAGTACTTCGCCCCCGTCTCGCCGGAGGCCTGGGCCTACCGCATCGGCGGCTACCAGGTGCTGGAGAAGTGGCTAAAGGACCGGAAGGGCAAGGAGCTCAAGGACCCCGAGACCTTCCAGAGAATCATCACTGCGGTTGAGCGGACGATCGAGGTGCAGAGAGAGCTTGACGCCCTTTGGGCCGCGCCTGCGGCCGCGGTCGATGCTTGAGCGCGGGCATACCGGATGCTGCTCGTCTACCTCGACCAAAACTACGCCTCCCGCGTCGCTAAGCACCTGCTCGGCCTGCCCCACAACGAGGCCTTCGGGGAGTTCTGGGCGGTGCTTCGGGAGGGGGCGGGGCGGGGGCTTTGGGTCGCTCCGCCGTCGCCGTTTCACGTGCTCGAGCTCCACGGCGGCTACCTGCTCCCCACCTTCCGCCGGCTCTTCGCCGAGGTCGGGGGCGGGTACTGGGTCCGCCCCTGGCAGGAGGTGGTCCGGCGGCAGGCCGAGCGAGGCGGCGTCCACCGGGCCGACTTCCTCACCCGGCGGGGCAGCTGGGACCGCCCCGCCGACCTCGACCCCCTTTGGGACCTTCTCGACCTGGAGCTCTCCGGCTCCTTCCTCGAGCGCGTTCGGCAGGCCGCCGACTTCGTGGTCCGGCGGCTCGGACTCGGGTCCGGGGGCGAGCGGCTTCCCTTCGTCCGGGTCCTCTCCCGCCTCCTCGCCTTTCGCTCGGCGGAGCGCGAGCGCCGGGAGCGGCTCGCGGACCTCGTGGACCTCGTGATGGCGGCGACGGTGGTGCCCTACGTGGACGCCCTCGGCGCCGACCGCTACCTTCGCGAGGCCCTGGCGCGGATCGGGTGCGGCCGGGCGGTCTTCTCCGGGAGGAACGCCGAGGTGCGGGCGTTCGCCGACTGGCTTAGGATGAGGCGCGATGAAGCGGAGCGTAAAGGCCTTTCGTGAGGCCAAAGGCGGACGGATCGTGATGGTGACCGCCTACGACTACCCCACCGCCCGCCTGGCCGAGGCCGCCGGGGTGGACGCGATCCTGGTGGGGGACTCCCTGGGCAACGTCGTGCTTGGATACGAGGACACCCGGCCGGTGACCCTGGACGCGATCGTCCACCACGCCGCCGCCGCCCGCCGGGGGGCGAGGGCCACCTTCCTGGTCGCGGACCTCCCTTACCTCGCCGACGCCACCCTGGACCGGGCCCTCTCCGCCAGCGAGCGGCTTTTGAAGGAGGCGGGGGCGGACGCGGTGAAGCTCGAGGGTCCCAAGGTCGCCGTGATGCGGGGCCTGGTGGAGGCCGGCGTTCCGGTGATGGGCCACCTCGGCCTCACCCCCCAGACCGCGAGTCAGCTCGGCGGCTACAAGGTCCAGGGCCGGGACCGGGAGAGCGCGAAGCGGCTCCTGGACGACGCGCTACGCCTGGAGGACGCCGGGGTCTTCGCTCTGGTGCTCGAGATGGTACCGGCGCCGCTCGCCCGCGTGATCACCGAGCGCGTGCGCGTGCCCACCATCGGCATCGGCGCGGGCGCGGAGACCGATGGGCAGGTGCTCGTCTTCCACGACCTGATCGGGGTGCCCGGTGACTTTCGGCCCCGTTTCGCGAAGCGCTACCTCGAGGCCGGCGAGCTCATCCGGGCAGCCCTTTCCGCCTACGCCGAGGACGTGCGCGCCGGGCGCTTCCCAGCCCCCGAGCACGCCTTCGAGATGGACGAGGGGCTTTTGGAGGGGCTGTAGGGAGGGCGGCCGAGGGGCCGGGCGCTGCGCCCGGCCTTTTTGGTTTGGGCGCGTGGGCGTAGAATAGACCTTTGTGGCGCTTAAGTTTCTCGCCGACGGCGAGCGCCTGGACCAGGCGGTGGCCCGGTTCGCGGGGGTTTCCCGGGCCAAGGCCAAGGCCTGGAT
>JALVVO010000202.1 GCA_027023345.1 Thermaceae bacterium | reverse complement strand
TCGAAGGCGACCGCGCGGGCAAGCCCGGCGAAGCGCTCGCGGGCGGCGGGGGTGAGGGTCTTGGAGTCGCGGAAGGGGTGCTCCCCCGGGGGCAGCACGACCACCGCCACCGCCACCGGTCCGGCGCGCGCCCCCCGCCCCACCCCGTCCAAGCCGGCCACCCGGCGGCCGGCTTGCCAAGCGTCGTGCTCAGGAACCGGCGCGGGCACCGTAGGCGCGAATCCTCGCCACCGCTTCGTCGGGGTCGTCGGCGAGCTCGAGGAGCTCGGCGTCGGCGGGGTCGATCGCCCCCTCTTTGAGCAGGACCCCTTCGATCCACCCCTTGAGCCCCCGCCAGTAGTCGCGGCCGAGGGCGACGAGGGGGAAGCGGTGAACCTTCTCGGTCTGGATCAGGACCAGGACCTCGGTGAGCTCGTCCAGGGTGCCGAACCCCCCGGGGAGGATGACGAAGCCGTGGGCGTAGCGGACGAACATCACCTTGCGCACGAAGAAGTAGCGGAAGGCGAGCGCGTGGGTCTGGTAGGGGTTGGGCTTTTGTTCGTGGGGGAGCTGGATGTTGAGCCCCACCGAGACGCCGCCGGCTTCGAAGGCGCCGCGGTTTGCCGCCTCCATCACCCCGGGGCCGCCGCCGGTGACCACCCCGAACCCGGCCTCGACGAGCTTCCTTCCGAGCTCGTAGGCCATTTGGTAGGCGGGGTGGTCCTCGCCGAAGCGGGCCGAGCCGAAGACGCTCACGAGGGGCACGTCGATCTTGGAGAGGACCTCGAAGCCGTCCACGAACTCGGCGAGGATGCGAAAGAGCCGCCAGGCGTCCTCGTGGTGGAGCTGGTCGATGATGCCCTTTTCGTTCACGGTTCGGTCTCCCATTTTTGGTAGAGGTAGTCGCCCACGTAGAGGCGGAAGGTCGCCTTGCCCTGGACGCGGACCTCGCCCTCGAGCCGCCAGCCCTTCTGGGTGGGGCCCTCGTAGAGGACGCGGGTGCCGGCCTCGTCGGTGACGGTGAGGCGCACGGGCTGGCCCTCGAGCCCCTCGGGTAACCGCACGTTGAGGGGGACCGGACGCCCGGCCTCGGGCTCCTTCGGAGTGGGGGCGGGCGGCTCCTCGGGCGCCGGGGTCGGCGGGCTGGGCGCGGCCTCGGGGAGGAGGATCTCGGGGTGAACGGCACGGGCGGTGACCACCGGCGCCCCCTCCTCGATCACCGTGCCCGGCCCCGGCGACTGCGCGAGGAGGGTGCCCTCGGGGAGGGGGGAGGGGAGGGCTTCCTCCTGGCCCAGGCGCAGGCCGGCGAGCTCGAGCAGGGCGCGGGCCTCCTCGGGGTCGGTGCCCTCGAGGTCCGGGACCAGGGTGCGCCTGGGCGCCGGCCCCAGCGAGACCAAGAGCCTCACCGGCTGGCCGGCGGCGAGCGGGGTGCCTGCCGGCGGGTCGCTCGCGAGCACGGTGTCGGGCGGGCTCTCGTCGTGGGTCTGGGCGGGCTCGGCGACCCGGTAGCCGAGCTCGGCGAGCAGGGCCTCGGCTTCGGCCCGGGTCTTGCCCGCGAGCGCCGGGACCTGCCGGTGCTCCGGCCGGTTGTAGACGAGCTGGACCCGCCGGCCGGGCTTGAGCCGGGTGCCCGGCGGGGGGTCCTGCCGCAGGATCACCCCGGCGGGAGCCGCGGGGTCGCTCTCGGCGACGAAGGCGAGGACGAGCCCGCGGCCGCTGAGTCGTTTCTTCGCGGAGGCGGCGGGCTCTCCGGTCAGGTCGGGCAGGGTGAAGCTCGGGGGGTTGAAGTAGCGCTGGACGCCCGCGGCCAGCAGGCCAAGCCCGAGGAGGGCGAGGAG
>JALVVO010000201.1 GCA_027023345.1 Thermaceae bacterium | reverse complement strand
GGTGGGGGCCGCGCCCTGGGTGGCGCTCGTGCTGGTGGCCCTCGGGCTCGGGCTCCTGCTCCGGGGCGGCGAGCGCGAGGGCGAGGACCCCGAGTTCGAGCGCCGCTACCGCCGCCTCCTGGCCTGGCGCAGGGCCAAGGCCGAGGCCGAGGGAAGGCGGGTCGACGAGGTCTTGAGCGACGAGGAGGTGGCCCTCCTCGCCCGGGCGGGGAGCCGGGAGGAGCTCGAGGCGGTGCTCGGCCCCGCGCGCGGCGAGTGGGTGGAGGAGCTCGCGGCGCTTTTGCTCGAGGCCCGGCGGGTGCCCTAGTTCAGGTCCAAGAGGTACTCGCCGGTGGCGGTCCCGTCGGCGCAGCCGGGGAGGGTGTCGCAGAAGCCGGCCTCCACCCCGATCTGGCGGTTGCGGTAGGTGTAGACCACGACCAGGTCGCCGGGCTCGAGCCCGGTGTATTCCTCCCCGCGCTCGAGAAAGGTTTCTTCCCCGCCGCTGATCACCTTGAAGCGCACGTCCAGGGGCCCCAGATAGACCAGGGTGAGGCTCGCCCCGGACGCGCCGGTGTAGGTGTAGCAGTCCACCTGACCCAGGTAGAGCAGGGCGCCCGGGGTGTCGGCGTCGAAGGCCCGGGGCGCGTCGCAGCTCCAGGGCAGCGGGCCCCCGCGAACCCCCGCTTGCGCTTGGACGGTGATCGTGGCCGTCGGGTTCTGGTTTTTCACCTCGACGTAGACCGTTCCCGTGTTCGGAAGCAGGTTCACCGACCAGACCGGGGTGAGGGCGATGCCGAGCGGCTGGATACGCGTCTCGTAGGGCGCGTGGAAGTAGAGGTGGCTGTCGGCCACCGCGATGGGCACCCGATCTTCGTTGTAGACGACGAGGTCGAGGTCGGCGGTCTCCGGGTTCGCCGTGGGCCAGACGTCCAGGCGCACGGGGTCGGTCCCGATCGTCACCGCGTAGAAGGTGCTCTTGCCCGGGGGCAGCGTGGTGGGCGCGCTCGCATCCCCGCCCACGGTGAGGGTTTCCTGCACGGGCAGGGGCTCGCTGCAGGCCGCGAGCAATCCGAGGAGGGCCAGGGATAAAAGCAAGGAACGCCGCACGGGTTTCACCTCCTTGACTCCGTTTCCATCCTACGCCCTCGCCCGCCGCCTTCGGCGAGGCGGGGATGAAGGGGTCTTCAGCTACTCCAGCACGGCGACGTAGTCGTAGAGCTCGGGGCCGCCGGGGTGGAGCTCGAGCTCGAGCTCCGGAAAGTAGGCCCCGAGCTTTTCTTCCAGGTCCTCAAGCTCCTTCTTGGTGGCCTCGGGGCCGGCGAAGAGGGTGAGCACCTCGTACTCCGCGTCCTCGTCCGCGAGCAGAAGGCGAAGGAGTTCGAAAAGCGCCTCCTCCGGGCTCTCCGCCACCAGCTTGAGCTTGCCGTCGAGGAGCCCGATCACCTGCCCCTCGGCGACCGCCCCCACGTCCTCGACGTTGGCGTCGCGGGAGGCCCGGGTGACCTCGAGGGTCCGCGCCCCCTTCGCCGCCTCCTCCATCTCGGGAAGGAGCTCCTCGGCGGGACGGTTCTCGTCGAAGACCACCGCGGCGGCGAGCCCCTGGCCCAGGGTCTTGGTGGGGAGGACGAAGACCCGCTTGTCGAGCTTCTCCCGGGCCAGCTCCGCCGCCTGCTGGGCCGCCAGGACCACGTTCTTGTTGTTGGGCAGGACGATGACCTCGGGGCTCGCCAGGCTTCGGACCGCGTCCAGGATGTCCTCGACGCTGGGGTTCTGGGTCTGGCCGCCGGAGACCACCCGGGCCCCGAGCCCCCGGAAGGCCCGGGCCAGCGTACTCT
>JALVVO010000200.1 GCA_027023345.1 Thermaceae bacterium | reverse complement strand
GCCTCGATCTCCTCGAAGAGGGTGGTAAGCCGGAGGGCGAGCGCCGAGAGCTTGGGGCCGCGCGCGGTGGGCAGGAGATCGTCGGGGCGGAAGTTGAAGGCGGCGTCCCGCTCCCGCATCAGCGCGAGCAAGCGTTCCTCGGCGCGGTGGAGCGGGAGGGGCCGCTTGCCCTCGCGCACGAGTCCCACCCGGCCGCCGACGAGCTCGAGGCGGAGCGGCGGGCGCTTCCCCGACTGCAGGACGAGTACGCCGTCTCGCTCCTCCAGGAGGAGGAGCAGGTCCGGCAGCCGGATCTCGCTGAGCTTTCCCCAAATACCCATCGTCAACCTCCAAAAGCTTCGCGACCAACCCGCTTCGGGTCGGTCGCGCCACTGGCTCCCCTTGCCCGCCTGGCGCCCGTCTTGCGGAGCAAGGATCGTCGCCCCCCGCCGCACTCAGGCTACGGGGGGCTTCTCCTTGCGCCATCCCCCAGTCGGGGACCCCCAAATGGGGGGTTACCGGAAGAGGGCGTGCTCGAGCTGGCTGTAAAGGGTGTAGGCCTGGTCGAGGAGCGCCTGGGCCTCGGCCTCGGCGCCCGCCTTCTTCTTCGCCACCGCCTCCGCGAGGACCTGGTGGAAGCGGGCGTGGGGCTCGGCCATCTTAGGGTTCGGGTGCTCTTTCAGCCACTGGCCCATCGTGCACTCCTCTGGGCTCTGGAGCTCGGGCTCGGGCCCCGAGCCCTCGAGGAACCGGGCCACCCGCTCGATGTACTGGAAGTGGGCGAAAACGACCTGTTCGATCTCCATGGCTCCTTTGCGTTAGAGAAGCTCGGCCAGCCGCTTCGCGTACTCCTGGGCCTCGAGCCGGACCAGGCCGAGGTTGGAGCCGGCCGGGGTGGTGAGGCCGAGGATGCCCTTGTCTCCGATGGCGTAGGCGATGAAGTAGGCCTGGTTGCCGCGGACGACGATCTCCATCAGGTCGCCGAGGTGGGTGGTGGTGGCGATTCGCTTGCCGAGGCCGTGGGCGGTCGCCGCCATCGCCGCGAGCCGGGTGGCGATCTCGCTCTCGCCCAGCTGGGCGATGGGCAGACCGTCGGCGCTGGCGACGATGATCTCCCGGAGCTCGGGCAGCGCGGCCCTGAGCTTGCCTAGAAGGTTTTGGAGCTGTTCCTGTTTGGACATCTTCTTTCTTTCCTCCTTCACGTACCGATCAGCTCGAGCAGGCGGGCGAGCGGCCGCGCCGCCTCCGCCGGGTCGCGGGGGTCGAAGCCCACGACCTGCTCGAGCGGGGTACCGAAGAATAAGGCGACCTCCTCGGGTCGCCAGACCTTGGGGCGGTCGAGGTGGGTGACCCCGACCACGTAGGGCACCGGGGCGCGGCTCCGCACGAAGTCGAGGATGTTCCGCGCCGCCGGGAGCTTGTCCGGGCGGTCGGCCCGGACGAGCAGTAGGATGCCGAGGGCGCCCTGGGAGAGGATCTCCCACATGAAGTCGAAGCGCTCCTGGCCGGGGGTGCCGAAGAGGTGGAGGAGGTGGCCGTCGAGGTGAAGGGTGCCGTGGTCCAGGGCCACTGTGGTGGTCGCTTTGCCGATGGCCTCGGTGGCGGCGGCGTCGGTGTCCACCACCTCGGTCTCCGAGAGGGTGCGGATCAGGGTGCTCTTGCCCGCCCCCACCGGGCCGGTGACGATGACCTTTAGAGGCTCCATGAGTTGTTGCCGAACCTCCTTCGCAAGAGCCCGAGCAACCGCCCGGCCAGGCCGCGCCGCTCCCGGGTGGGCTCGGGGCGCCGCTCGAGCGGCGCCCCGAGCCCACCCGGGAGCGGCGCGGCCTGGCCGGGCGG
>JALVVO010000199.1 GCA_027023345.1 Thermaceae bacterium | reverse complement strand
GCCCTCGCCCGCGCCCACCCCGAGGCCGGCCCCGAGGAGCTGATCCGGCTCGCCCTCAAGGAGCTGCGCTAGATGGAGGTCCGCGAAATCCAAGACCCCGCCGAGTGGAACGCCCGGGTCGGGGCGTTCCGCTACCGCTCGAGCCTCCAGTCCTGGGGCTGGGGCGAGGTCAAAAGGCTTTCCGGCTGGCGGCCCCGGCGCTTTTTGCTCGAGGACGGGGGCCGGGCGGTGCTCGCCGCCCAGGTGCTGGAAAAGGGCCGGGGCCCGCTCGCCCTCGCCTACGCCCCCCGGGGGCCCGCCTTCGACGCGATCGAGGCGCTCCCCGAGGCGCTCGCCGCGCTCGCCCCCCGTCTCCGGGGCGGCTACCTCAAGATCGAACCGCCCCTCCTGCTCCCCGAGGACGAGCCCCCGCCGGCGATTCCCGGCACCCGGCGAGCGGAGACGATCCAGCCCGAGTACTCCCTCGTCCTCCCCCTCGACGACGAGGAGAGCCTCCTTCGCCGGATGAAGCCGAAGACCCGCTACAACGTCCGGCTCTCGGGGCGGAAGGGGGTAAGGACCCGCCTCGTCTTTCCCGGGGACGAGGGCGCCGAGGTCGCCTTCTACGCCTTCTTCCGGCTTTTTACCGAGACCAACCGGAGGGCGAGGCTCCGCCAGCACGCGCGGGAATACTACGAGGCGGTCTTCCAAAAGATGCACCAACCCGGGGGCGAGGCCTTCCTCGTGCTCGCTGAGCTCGAGGGCGAGCCGCTTTCCGCCGGGCTCTTCGTCGCCTTCGGCGAGCGGGTGGACTACCTCTACGGCGGCTCGACCCGAGCCCGCCGCGAGGTCATGGCCCCCTACGCGATGCACTGGGCGGCGATCCGCTACGGCCTATCCCGGGGCTACCGCGCCTACGACTTCTGGGGCGTGCCCCGGGTGCTCACGCCGGAGAGCCACGCCTACGGCATTTACCGCTTCAAGGAGGGCTTTGGCGGGGTGCGGGTGCGCTTCCCCGCCTACGATCGCCCGCTTTCCTCGCTCTACCGCCCACTCGTCTGGGCCCTTCGGCGCTACAAGGACTACCAGAACTGGCGGGCCCGGGGCACCCGGCGGGACGTGCTCTAACCCCGGCCTTACCTCCCGCGCGTAGGGTGAGGGCGTGGTCCGCGCCGCCCTCTACCTGCTCCTCGCCCTCTTCGCCGCCGCCTTCTGGCTCACCCGTGCGGGGCCGCCCCCCGGCCCCCCGGCGGTGGGCGAGGGGACGTTCGAGGAGGTGGAACTCTTCCTCTACCCCAAGGCGGACCCCGAGGCCCGATGGCGGTTCTTCGCCCGCGAGGTCCGCTACGACCCGAGAAGGCGGGTGGCCCGGGTCGAGGGGCTTTCCGAGGGGGCGCGCTATGTGGGCAAAAAGCTCGACCTCAAGCTCGCGGCCCAGGCCATCGAGATCGACCGCTACGACAACCTGAGGACCCCGCGGGCGGTGGTGGAGATCCCCTCGGAGTGCTGGACGCTCTTCCTCGAGGGGGAGGGGGGCGAGCCGGTTCGCATCGACCAGGCCCGGGGGTTCTTCGCCCCCCGGTTCCGGCTCGAGGGCCCGGGGGTGCGGGTCGAGGGCCGGGGCTTCCGGGCGGACTTTGGCCTCGAGGAGGCGAGCTGGCGCTCGGGCCGCGAGGAGTGGCAGACCGGAGGCGAAGATGCGTGCAAACGTGAGTAGGCTCCTAATCGTAGGGCTCCTGGCCGGCGTCGCCCTGGCGGCCGGCCGGGTCATCGTCATCGAGTACCCCGGCGGCACCCGGAGCGGCAACCTGCGCTACGGCCCCGGATGCCCCCGGGCTCGCTGGCGGTGTAGACC
>JALVVO010000198.1 GCA_027023345.1 Thermaceae bacterium | reverse complement strand
GAGCTCCCGCACCCGGAGGGTGGGGGGGAAGCCGGTCTCCTGAGGCGTCACCCCGAGTTTGAGGCGGCTGGTCCATGCCCTGGGGTCGCCGCCGAAGAGCCGGGCCTGCCCCCGGTCCGGTCGGACGAGCCCGACCAGGATCCGCACCAGGGTGGTCTTCCCCGCGCCGTTCGGGCCCAGGAGGGCGAGGACCTCCCCGGGCCCAACGGCGAGGCCGACCCTATCCAGGGCTGGGGTCCGGCCGTAGCGCTTGCTCACTTCTTGGGCCTCGGCGAGCGCGTTCATGCTCCCTCCCCCTTCACCAGCCGCTCCAACTCTTGGACGTGAGCCAGAAAGGCATCCCAACCTTTCCCGGTGAGCCCCACCCAGGTTCGGGGCCTCCGCCCCACGAAGCCCTTTTCCACCCTCAGGTAGCCGGCTTCCTCAAGTTTCGTGAGGTGCCGCGAGAGGTTGCCCTCGGTGAGGCCGAGGTCGCGCTGGAGTTTTTTGAACTCGACCCGGGCGTCGGGCCCGAGCCGGGTCAAGTAAGCCATGAGCTTGAGGCGGGTGGGTTGGTGGATGAGCTCATCGAAGGCCACGGATCCCCCAAAAGATCCCGAACAAAAAGGCCAGGAGCCCAGCCCCGGCGAGCAGTGGGAAGTAGGGGGTGGGAAGGAGCGCGAAGACCAGGCCGTTGGCGAGGGCGTAGAGCGCCCCGGCGAGGAGGATGCCTCCTCGCTCCAGCACAACCCCCGACGCCATCCAGGCCAGGGCGACGAGCAGGTTGATGGCGAGGGGCTGTCCCGTGCCGAGCCTCTCCCCGGCCAGCATGAGGGCGAAGAGGTCGACCCCGAAGGCGCTCCAGACGAGGGCGAGCTTGCGCCCAACGCCGGAGCGGAGGTATTGCCCCTCTTGCGCCCCGAAGAAGAACGATAGCGTGAATCCAGCGACGACGAGCGCTGCCCAAGCCTTGCCCGACTCGGGAAAGAGGCCGTAGCCGAGGGTGTAGACCGCTCCCCAGACCGCGAGGAGCCGGGCTAAGAAGGAATCGAGCGCCCGGCTCGCCAACGTTTCCCCCTCGCGGGCGGCGTGAAGGAGGTTCCTCGCTTGTTCGCGGTTCATCGCCCACTCCCGAGGGTAAGTTGAAGGAGCACTCCTTGGTGGCCGGGGGCGTACTGGTAGGCAAGGAGGAGGCCAAGGGTGCCCCCCTCCTTCTCGGCTAGGACCCAGACCCCGGGCTCGACCAAAAAGCCGCCCCAGCCCCGACCTCCGCCGCCGCCGAGGCCAAGGCGGGGGACGACGGCGATCTGGAGGTCGTCCGCTGGGGCCGTGTAGACCCGATAGCCCACGAAGCCGAGGCCGTAACCGTAGCCGGCAAGGCCCCCGTGGCCCTCGCCGCCGAAGTAGAACCGCTCGCATGCGCCGAACCCGCCGCCCCCGAGTTCGAGGCTTCCCGCGCTCTGGTAGCCCACCGCGAAGAACCTACCAGCGAAAGCGGGAAGGAGCGCGAGGAGCCCGGCTGCGAGGATCGCCTTCTTAAACCCCTTCATGGGATCAGCCTACCACAAACTACTTTGCGATGTAAAGTCAAGTTCCTCCGATAAACTATGCCCGTGCTGGTGATTCCCGCGGTGGACATCCAGGGCGGACGGGCGGTGCGGCTTTACGAGGGGGACCCGGAGCGGGTGACGGTCTACTTCGAGGACCCGCTCGAGGCCGCCCGCCACTGGGTCGAAAGGGGCGCCCGCTACCTCCACCTGGTGGACCTCGACGCCGCCACCGGCCGGGGCGATAACCGCGCCGCGCTGGCCCGGGTGGCCGGGGGCGTGGGGGTCCCCTTCGAGGTCGGGGGCGG
>JALVVO010000197.1 GCA_027023345.1 Thermaceae bacterium | reverse complement strand
GGCTCCACGCCCGCTTCGGCGAGGGGTTCGGCCGGCTCGGGGAGAGCCCCGCCTACGTGAGCGGCTACTACCTCGGGGGAACGCTCGCGGGCCTCTTCTACCCGCTCTTCCTCGGGCTTCCCTTCGCGCTCGCGGTGGGGCTCGTGCTCGTCCTGCTGCTCGTCGGCTACCGGTACAATCCCAGCTAATGCAGCGCCTCGCCTCGTGTCCCCAGGACTGCCCCGACGCCTGCCGGCTCTTGGTCACGGTGGAAGGGGGGCGGGTGGTGGCGGTCGCCGGCGACCCGAACCACCCCGTCACCCGGGGCTTCGCCTGCGCCAAGACGACCCGCTACCCCGAGCGGCTCTACGCCGAGGACCGGCCCCTCTACCCCCTGCGCCGGGCGGGGAGGAAGGGCGAGGGCCGTTTCGTGCGGGTCTCCTGGGAGGAGGCCCTGGACGCGATCGCCGAGAGATTAAAGGCGGTGCTCGACGCCTACGGCGGCGAGGCCGTGCTCCGCTACAACTACGCGGGCACCATGGGCCTCATCCAGGGGCGGCGGCCGCTCGTTTTCTTCCGGGCCATCGGCGCAAGCGAGCTCGACGAGACCATCTGCTCGGCCACCGGCGAGGCCGCCTGGGCCGAGATCTACGGGCACCAAAAGCTCGGCGTGGACCCCGAGGACGTTCCCAAGGCGCGGACGATCGTCCTCTGGGGCGCGAACGTGGTTTCCACCAACGCGCACCTGGTGCCCTTTTTGAAGGAGGCCCGGCGCCGGGGCGCGCGGGTCTTGGCGGTGGACGTCTACCGTAACCGCACCGCTCGGTTCGCCGACCGGTTCTTCCGGGTGCGCCCCGGGAGCGACGGGGTTTTAGCGATGGCCCTTGCCGGCGCGTTCTTCCGCCGGGGGGCGGCGGACCTCGACTACCTCGCCCGCCAGGTCGAGGGTTGGGAGGCCTTCCGCGAGGCGGCGCTTGGGGTTTCCCTCGAGGACGCCGCTCGGGCAAGCGGCCTCGCGGTGGAGGAGGTTCAGGAGCTTGCGGACCTCCTTGCCCGGGGGGCGCCCCAGCTTTTCCGCGTGGGCTACGGCATGACCCGGCACGAGGGCGGAGGCGCCGCGCTCATGGCGGTGCTCGCGCTGCCGGTGGTGCTCGGGGCTTGGCGGCACGAGGGCGGCGGGGCGCTGCTCTCGACGAGCGGGGGCTTTCGGCTCAATAAAGCCCGGCTCGAGGGTCTCCACCTCTGGAAGAACGCCCGGCCCCGGGGCTACTTCCGCCCGAACCCCTACGCCCGGCACGTGAACCAGATCCAGCTCGGCCGGGCGCTCACCGAGCTTGGGGACCCGCCCATTAAGGCCCTTTTCGTCTTCAACGCGAACCCCGCCGCCACTGCCCCGAACGCGGGGCTCGTGCGGAGAGGGCTCCTTCGCGAGGACCTCTTTACGGTGGTGCTCGAGAACGCGATGAGCGACACCGCCCGCTACGCCGACTTCGTGCTCCCCGCCACCCACCCCCTCGAGCACGCCGACCTCTACACCTCCTACGGCCACTACTGGATCTCCTGGTCGGAGCCGGTGGCCGAGCCCCCGGGGGAGGCCCGGCCCAACACCTGGATCTTCGCCGAGCTCGCGAAAAGGCTTGGCCTCAAGCTTCCCGAGCTCGAGGAGCCCCCGGAGAAGACCGCCCGGGAGCTCCTCGACACCGCCCACCCTTTCCTCGTGGGCCTCGACTTCGAGCGCCTGCGGGCCAAAGGAAGCGTCAAGCTCGCGCTGCCCAGGCCCTTCCTCCCCTACGTCGAGGGCCGGCCGGACGGAAAGAAGCTCAGGCTCCCGGTCCCGAGGCTCAAGGCGCCCGCCCCGGACC
>JALVVO010000196.1 GCA_027023345.1 Thermaceae bacterium | reverse complement strand
GCCCGGCGAACCCCACCAGCGCCTCGTGCAAGAGCGCCCCGAGCAGGAGCACTAGGGTGGCCGGCGCCACGGGCACGAAGGTGAGCAAGAGCGCGGCGAGCCAGGCGAGGAGGAAGAGCCCGTCGGCGAGGGCGTTCACCACGCGGAGCCTAAGCGGACTCGCGGTGAGAAGAAAGAGAAACGCCCCCGGCGCCCCGACGGCGCCCGGCCCAGACCGCTTAGGGCTGCTCCCTTCCGGGCCTGACCCGGTTCACGGCGGGCCGCCGCGTCGGACCGGGGGCAGGGATGAGTGTAGCAAACGGCCGGGGGTTTTCCTAGTAAGCTTAGGGCGACGTGCCGGCGCTTCTTACCAAGAATCTGGGAAAGCGCTACGGCCGCCGCTGGGTCCTTACCCGGGTGGACTTCGCGGTTGAGCCGGGCGAGGTATACGCCCTGGCGGGCCCGAACGGGTCGGGGAAGACGACGATCATCCGGCTGGTCACCGGCCTCGCCTTCCCCAGCGAGGGCGAGGTGCGGTTGCTCGGCGAGAACGTGCACGAGGCGGGCTGGCGGGCGCGGCGGAGCCTCGGGGCGGTGGTCGAGGCGCCGGCGGCCTTCTACCCCCACCTCACCGGGCGGCAGAACCTGGAGCGCATGGCTTGGATGAGCGGCCTGAAAAACCCCACCGCCCGTATCCGGGAGGTCCTCCACCGGCTCGAGCTCCTCGCCGTCGCCGACCAGAGGGTGGGCAGCTACTCGCTCGGCCAGCGCCAGCGGCTGGGGATCGCCGCCGCCATCCTCGCCCGCCCCCGGGTCCTGGTCCTCGACGAGCCCACGAGCGGCCTCGACCCCGACGGCATCCAGAAGGTCCACGAGCTCCTGGCAGAGGAGGCGAGCCGAGGGGTGGCGGTGCTCGTCTCCACCCACCACCTCCGCGAGATCAGCGCCTACGCCAGCCGGGTGGGGATCCTGAGCGGCGGGCGCCTGGTGGACGAGGTCGAGCTCCGGCCCGATCGGCCCCGCTACCGGCTCTTGGTCTCCGACCCCGAGCGGGCGGTGGCGCTCTTGAAGACTGTCCCCGAGCTCGAGGGGGCCGAGCTCCGGGGAGACGAGGTGCTCTTTCGGGGGCCGCCGGAGGCGGCGGTCTTCGCCCTCGCCCGGGCGGGGATCGCGGTCCGCGAGCTTTCGCGGGATTACTTCGACCTCTACGCCTACTACCGGGAGCGGGTGAGCCGTGTTTAGGTTCTACCTTTGGGAACTGGAGAAGATCTTCTTTTTGAAGCCGGTGCGGATCGGTCTGGCGGCGGCCTTCTTGCTGCCGGTGATCTGGTCGCTCGCGCCGGGGCTCGAGCGCGTCTACGGCCTGGTCCTGGTCTCCGGGTGGCAGGTCCCCGCCCTCAGCCTGCTCGCCGGCATGGAGTTCCTCTTCCCCTTCCTGGTGGCGATGGCGGCCGCCGAGGTGCTGGGCGCCGAGGTCACGATGGGCACCCTAAAGCCCGTGTTGCTCCGCCCCATCTCCCGGACCCGCCTGATGGCGGTCAAGCTCCTCGCCGCCCTCAGCTTCCCCTACCTCCTCCTCCTCGCGAGCCTGCTCGGTGCCCTCCTCGCCGGGGTCTTCCACGGCTTCGGCGGCTTCTACGGGGGCACCGGTCTGGGCGAGGGGGGCTTCGCCGGGGTGGGCTACCTCACCGCCGGGGCGGCCTTCGCCGAGATCGCCCGGGCCTACCTCCTCGCCGGCGCCACCCTGCTCCCGGTGGCGGCCCTCGCGGTCTTCTACGCCGCCCTCTTCCTCTCGACCACGGCCAGCGCCCTGGCCACCCTGGCCACCGTGCTCCTCATGCGGATGCTGGTGGTCTTTCCCGCCCTGGTGCCCCTCCTCCTCACCACCTACCTCGATCTCTACCTAAAGCCCGCGGCCGCGGGGCCTGGGCTTTTGCTGCTTTTCATCTACACCCTGGGCTTCGGCGTGCTCGCGGTCTTGGTCTTCGAGCGAAAGGACGTGTAGGGATGGACGAGCGGCTCACCCACTTCGAGGACGGCAAGCCCCGGATGGTGGACGTCTCCGAAAAGCCCGCCACCCTCCGGGTGGCCCGGGCGGAGGCCTTCGTGCACCTGCCCGAGCCGGCGGCGCGCGCCCTCGCCGAGGGCGGGGTGGGAAAGGGGGATCCCCTGGTCGTGGCCCAGCTCGCGGGGATCATGGCGGCCAAGAAAACGAGCGAGCTCATCCCCCTCTGCCACCCGCTGCCCCTCAGGCGGGTGCGCGTGGACCTCGACTTCGATCGGGAACGGAACGCGGTCCGGATCGAGGCCGAGGTCAAGACCAAGGCCGAGACCGGGGTGGAGATGGAGGCCCTCACCGCCGCCAGCGTCGCCGCCCTCACCGTCTACGACATGCTGAAGGCGGTGGCCAAGGGGATCGAGATCGGCCCCGTGCGGCTCCTCTACAAGTCGGGGGGCAAGTCCGGAACCTGGGTCAGGGAGTCCTGAGGAGGCGTTCCAGGTTCGGGGTCAGGAAGTCCCGCGCCACCCGTCCCTCGGCGTCGCGCAGGATCAGGAGCCCGACGTGCACCGCCACGATCCCGCCGGAGGGGGCAATGAAGAAGCTGGTCGGCAGGTGGCGGACCCGGTAGGCCCGGGCCACGTCGGCGTAGTAGTCGATCACCACCGGGAAGTCCCAGCCCCAGTCCTTGACCCGGAAGCGGGCCATCCTGGGGTCGTCCTGCACGTCCACGGCGACGAACTGGACGCGGTCCCGGTAGCGCGCGTAGGCGCGGCCGAGCTCCGGCCCCTCGGCCAGGCAGGGCGGGCAGTGGGTGGCCCAGAAGTTCAGGAAGACCGGGCCCTTCTCGAGCAGCTCGGCGAGCTTGAGGTAGCCCCCGGAGAGGGTCTTCCCCTCGAAGGGGATCGCCCGCTCGGGAAAGGCGCCGGCCCAGGCCAGGGCGAGGAGCGCGAGCGCGAGGGGGAAGAGGCGACGCATGCCCAGGTACCTACCCCGGCCCGGCTGGGACGTTTGTCCTTTTGGGAGTTTACAACCCCGGTTTGGTCCCTAAAATGGAGCGCATGGGTATTCGGGGAATCCTCTTCGACTGGGGCGGGGTCTTCACCCGGGGCACCTTCGACGGCCGGGTGGTCAGGAACCTTGCCCGCCGCTTTGCGCTCCCCGAGGAAAGGGTGGCCGAAGCCTACTTCGATCTGGTGGAGCGGCTCGAGCTCGGCGAGTGGACCCTCCGGCGCTTTTGGGAAGCGCTCTCCGAGCGCCTCGGGGTCGAGGCGCCCTACGCCGTCTTCGAGCGCCTCTTCCTGGGGAGCGTGGCCCCCCGGCCCGAGATGTACGAGCTCTTGCTCGCCCTCCCCGACGACCTGGTGGTGGGGCTGCTCTCCAACAACTACCCGGTGATCTCGAGCTTCCTCCGCGCCGAGGAGAGCTTCGACCGCTTCGACGCCGCCGTCTTCTCCAACGAGGAGGGGATCAAGAAGCCAAAGAGCGAGGCCTTCGTCTTGGCGCTCGAGCGCATGGGGCTATCCCCCGAGGAGGTCCTCTTCGTCGACGACCACCCCGACAACGTCGCCGCCGCCCGGCGCCTCGGCTTCAAGACCCACCTCTTCACCGAGCCCGCGCCCCTGATCGAGGCCCTCGCCGCCGAGGGCGTGCGGCTTCGGGCCCTGCCCCGGCGGCCTTGAGCGCCGGGGTCCGCCTCCTCCAGGGCTACCTCTGGGTGCCCCGCGACCTCGCCTTCGACCCCCGCGACCACCTCCCGGGGGAGGCGGAGCTCGAGGGCGTGCGGGTCCACCTCCTCCTGGACCCGGTGGAGCCGCCGTTCGCCTTCTTCGACGACGGCACCCCTTCGGCCAGCCAGGCCTTCTACCAGTTCACCGCCCTGGTCGTCACCGACGCCGACCCCGAGGCGCTCCGCCCGCTGGTGGCCGCGCTTCGTGACTGGCTTGCGCCCCGCCTCGAGGCCACGCCCCCGGGTGTGGGCTGGCTCTTGCTCGAGGACCTTCGGGGAGTGTAATGTCCCTATAACCCCCAAGGGGTTTTGGGTACGCTCTGTTTTGCGACGAAGGAGGAACGTATGGCGAAGAAAGTCGTGGTGGTCGGGGGCGGCACCGGCGGATTGGTGGCCGCCCGCATGCTGCAGACCGAGGCGAACCGCATGGGGCAGCCCCTCGAGGTCACCCTGGTCACCGCCAGCGAGCGCCACTACATGCCGCCCTTGTGGTCCGAGGTGGCGCTGGGCACGGCCTCGGTGGACGAGACCTGGGCCCCGATCACGAACGCCGAGCGGGTCTACGGGTTCAAGGTGCTGGTGGACCCGGTGAAGACCTTCGACCTGAAGGGCCGGAAGGTGACCACCGAGGGGGGCGTCACCCTGGACTACGACTTCTTGGTGATCGCCCTGGGCACCGCTTACGGCTGGTCCGACTATCCCGGGCTCGACAAGTACGGGTTCCACAACTACTCGGCCGAGGGGGCGCTCGAGCTCAAGGAGGCGCTTTTCAAGTTCAAGGGCAAGAAGATCGTCTTCCTGGTCCCCGAGCTCCCCTTCCGCTGCGGCATCTACCCGCTCGAGATGGCGCTCAACGTGCGCGCCTACTTCGAGGTCCGCGGTCAGCACCCCGAGATCACCATCCTCTACCCCGCGAACGCGGTCCGGATGGCGCTCGGGGAGGGGCTCGAGCGCTTCTTCCTGCGCCGCTTCAGGCGCCACGGGATCCGGTACGAGGCCGGCTTCGAGAAGCTCGTCGAGGTTACCGAGAACAAGATCGTCACCCAAAAGGGCGAGTACGAGTACGACCTCTTGATCAAGTCCCCGCCCTCGCGGCTCCCCAAGGTGCTCGCGGACAACGGCCTCGCCCACCCCGGCGACCCCCGCTTCTCGGTGGTCACCGGGCCGCGCTTCCAGCACCCTGAATTCCACGAGGTCTACCTGGTCGGCGAGCACGCCATGCCCCCGGTGGGGCTCCTGACCGCCGGCGTGCCCATCCACAACGCCGCCGTGGTGGCCGCCGGGAGCATCCTGCACGACGCCTTCGGCGGCTACATGATCCCCTCCTACGCGCCCACCCTCTGCTTCGGCCACAGCTTCGAGTCGGGCTTCATGGGCAACTGCGAGTACTGGTGGATCCCCGAGGAGGGCAAGTGGGGGCACGCCTGCTACACCGTCGCCACCGGCCCCACCATCCGGATGGTCAAGGACTCGTTCTACCGCGCCTGGTTGGACGCGCTGAGGTAAGGAGGCCAAGATGGCGGAGATCACCCTCACCGAAGAGGACGCGCGGGTCATCCAAGAGCTCATCACCGTGGCCCGCCACCTGAAGGCCGGCGGCTACCTGAGCCTTTTGACCGAGCTCACCACCAACGGCGACCTGTTGCTCGAGCACCTGGCCAACGAGCGCGCCATCATCCGGGGCCTGGGCCTGGCCGAGGCGGCGATGGACCCGATCAAGAACATGCCGCCCGAGAAGATGCCCAAGCTCCGCTACCACATCCTCCACGTGGTCGGCGCGCTCATCGAGGCGCTCTCGGAGACCGACCCCAAGGCCGCGCCCAAGGTGGGGATGTTCGGGGCCCTCAAGTACCTGAACGACCCTCACGTGCAAAAGGGCCTCGGCTTCCTTTTGACCCTGGCCAAGAACCTGGGCCGCGCGCTCGACGAGTACGAGCCTCGCTAGCCCGGCCGTCTTTCCCGGGGGCGCAAGGCACGCCTTGCGCCCCCGTTCACATGGGACAATCCTCCGCATACGCCTGATGTATAAGGGCTCATAGGTAAGAAGGGAGGCGGTCAAGCATGGCGGTTAAGGTTTTGGTCCTAGGCGGTGGTTCGGGCGGCCTGGTGGCTGCCAACAAGGTCAAGCGGCTGATGCGCGAGGAGGCCGAGGTCACCCTGATCGACAAGAGCGACTACCACTACTTTATGCCCGGCTTCCCCTGGGTGGCCTTCGGTATGCGCGAGCTCGACGACGTGCGCCGTCCCCTCCAGCTCCTCGAGAAGCGCGGGGTGAACTACGTCAAGGCCGAGATCCAGGCCCTCGACCCCGACGCCAAGAAGGTGGTCACCGACCGGGGCGAGTTCGGCTACGACTACCTGGTGGTCTCGCTGGGGGCGGAGCCGATGCCCTCGCCGGCCGAGGACGCGGTGGCCCCCTGGAGCCCGGAGGGGGCGCTCGCCCTCCGGGAGCGGATGAAGGCCTTCGAGGGCGGGCGGATCGTGGTCGGCGTGAGCTCGCCCTACTACCCCTGTCCCCCCGCGCCCTTCGAGGTCGCCGGCATGGCCGAGTTCGCCCTCAAGGTCAAGGGCGTGCGCGGGAAGTCGAGCGTGGACGTCTTCCACCTGAACCCGGCGCCGCTCGCCCCCATGGGGCCGGTGATCTCGGGGATGGTGCTCAAGATCCTGAACGAGAAGGGCGTGCGCTTCCACGGGGAGTTTGAGCTCGAGCGCGCGGAGGGCGGCAAGGTGGTGGCCAAGGACGGGCGGGAGCTCGCCTACGACCTCTTGATCCTGGTGCCGCCCTTCGCCCCGAACCGGGTGGTGCGGGAGTCGAAGCTCGCCGGACCCCAGGGCTTCCCCACGGTGGACCCGATGACCTTCCGCCACACCAACTACCCCGAAGTCTTCGTCATTGGCGACGTGGTGAACCCCGCCCTCATGCTCCCGCCCGCCGGGGTGGTGGCCCACTTCCAGGCCGAGTACATCGCCGGCGTGATCGTCTCCGACTTGAAGGGCGCCTACATCGGCGAGCCCTTCGACGCGGTGGCGATGTGCATCATGGACTTCGGCGACAACGCCCTCCTGCCCCAGTGCGAGTTCGAGAAGGTGCTGGCCGGCAAGGGCATGCCCTCCTGCGGGGTGATGGCCACCGGGCGCTGGGTGCGCATCACCAAGATGCTCTTCGAGAGCTTCTGGTTCGCCACGCTGCTTGGCTAGGGGGGAGACCATGCCCACGGTGGAAGAACGGCTCGAACGTATCGAAAAGATTCTCGAGGGCTCGGGGCTCGCGCTCCTGGGCGAGATGCGGGTGGGGCCGACCCTGGAGGAAAACCTCGCCCTCCTCGCCGAGCCCAAGAATCTTAGGCTCCTTTCCATCCTCGACCGCTTCGTCGAGCAGGCCGACGCCCTCGAGAAGCTCGCCGAGACGCTGGAGAAGCTGGACAAAAGCGGGGCCCTCACCCTCGTCGGCGAGGTCTCCGAGACCCTGGTGGAGAACCTGGGCCAGCTCGCCGAGCCCAGGAACCTGCGGCTCCTCTCCCACGCCGGCAAGGCGGTGGACGTCCTCGCCCAGATCGACCCCAACGCGGCGGGCATGATGGTGGACCTCTTCCTCGAGGCGCTCTCCGAGACCTTCCCGCCCGAAAAGCTCAAGAACCCGCCGCGGCTCGGCCTCGCCGGGCTCTTGAAGGCCCTCGCCGACCCCGAGATCCAGCGGGCCCTCGGCATTCTCTTCGAGCTCCTCCGGGTCGTCTCCCGCACCTTCGACAAGGCGAAGAAGAAGGAGGAGGAGCTCATGGCGATGATGGAGAAGATGATGGCCAAGACCAAGAAGTAAACTGGTCTTGGGATGCCTGGGGGCCCCAAAGGCCTCACCGAGACCGAGCGCCGCCGCCGGCGCGAGCGGATCTTCCGCTGGCTGGCGGTGGTGCACGCCGGCCCGCTGGGGATGGCGGTGGCCGGCCAACCCGAGCTCGGCCGCCGCTACCCCGAGGGCTATGCCCGTTGCCCCGGCCACCCGTCGCTCGTCTGCCGGGCCTCGGGGGGCGTGCCCCGGGTCTGCCTGCCGCGCCGCTTCGAGGAGCTCGCCGAGAGCGCCCGCCGGGGCGGGAGGAAGCGCCGGGGCTTCGAGGCCCAGCGGATCGAGGAGCTCGAGCGCTGCCTCGACCTTCTCGACCGGGAGAAGCCCGACTTCGCCCCGGTCTGGGAGCTCACCCGGGCGATGCTGCGCGAGGCCCAGGGCTACTGAAGCTTGCCCAGCAGGTACATCGCCGAGAGCGCGGCGGTGACCAGCACGATCATCGCCACCAGGGCGACGGTGAGCCCGAGGTCCACCGCCTCGCCCGAGGTGGTGAGGGTCCTCGGGTGGTAGACGAGGTAGTAGATGCCGGTCACCAGCAGGATCGCGAGCACGAAGGTGGCCAGGAGCACCGCTGCCATCATCCCTATCCCTCCCTCAAGAGACCGAGCGCCGAAAGCGCTCGCTTTAGGCTCGAGCTAAGCTTACCCTCTCCCACGCCGTAGGGCAGCGCCCCCGCGGCCAGGGCGGCCGCCCCCAGGGGGGCCTCCGCGGTGGGCCGGGCCCCGTCCAGGGCGGGGCTTTCCCAGGCGGGAAAGGCCCGGATCTCTCGGTAGCGGAGGCCGGTGGGGGCGGTGCGCGAGACCACCCGGGCGGGGCG
>JALVVO010000195.1 GCA_027023345.1 Thermaceae bacterium | reverse complement strand
CCGCTACCTGGTCCCGGCCGGCCGCGACGAAAAGGGCCATCCCCTCTACCGGGTCATCCACTCCCTGAAGACCCCCGAGGAGACCGTGAGCGAGGGGATGGGCTACGGGATGGTGATCGTCGCCTACATGGCCGGCGCCGACCCCGAGGCGAGGGCGCTCTTCGACGGGCTCTTTGGCTACGTCCGCGCCCACCCCTCCGAGCTCGACCCTCGCTTGATGGCCTGGAAGACGCCCCCCGACGACCAGGGCAACGACGCCGCCTTCGACGGCGACGCCGACATCGCCTACGCCCTTCTGCTCGCCGACCGGCAGTGGGGCTCGGACGGCGCCACCGACTACGCCGCCGCCGCCAAAACGCGCATCCGCGCCATCGCCGAGCGCATGGTCGGCCCCAACTCCCGCCTGCCCCTGCTCGGAGACTGGGTAAACCCCGAGGGCGATCGCTACAACGAATACACCCCCCGGACCTCGGACTTCATGCCCGACCGCTTCCGGAGCTTCGCCGCCTTCACCGGCGATCCCCTTTGGAACGGGGTGGAGGCCGCCGCCAAGCGCGCGGTGGAGGGCCTCGAGGCCGGCTACAGCCCCACCACCGGGCTCATGCCCGACTTCGCCGAGCCCGAAGGGGCTAGGGGCTTTCCCCTAAAGCCCGCCCGGCCTTACTTCCTCGAGGGGCCCCACGACGGCGACTACGACTACAACGCCGGGCGCTATCCCTGGCGCGCGGGGACCGCGGTGCTCTTTTTCGACGACGCCTTCTGGCGGGCGCGGCTAAAAAAGCTCAGCCACTGGGCCGAGCGTGCTAGCGGAGGCGACCCCGACCGCCTCCACGCCGGCTACCACCTGGACGGCACCCCCACCGAAGGCCGGGCCTACTTCACCACCTTCTTCGCCGCCCCCCTGGCTACCGCGGCGCTCACCCAACCCGGTCAGCAGGCTTGGCTCGACGCCCTCTACGAACGCGTCCACGACCGCCACGAGGACTACTACGAGGACTCGGTCACCCTCTTGAACCTGCTCTTGATCAGCCGAAACGCCTGGCCCCCCTAGAGGGGGTCGTCGCGGTGCACGAGCCAGACGTACCGGAAGAACTTGCGTTCGTCCCGGAGCCAATCCTCGGGGGTCTCCTCGACGATCGCGCGCGCCCAGGCCTCGATCCGGCGGGCGGTCTCCTCGCCATAGCGAAGGAAGAGGGCCCGCCGGTAGTCCTCGGCGGAAAAGGTCCGCCCGCCCACGAAGGGGCGGCCCTCGAGGGCCGCGAGCTGGAAGGTGGCGTACTTCTCGAGGTCCAAGGGTCGCCCCCGCCGCGCCCAGGCGGCCGCCTCCCGGCGGCGGCGCCGTCCCCAGACGTGGAGGTTCTTGAAGATCGCGTACTTGGTGGCCTGGGCGATGCCGATCGCCTCGGCCTCCTCCACCGGATAGCCGAGGGCCAGGGCGCGGAACTTCTGCAGCGCCGCCATCTTCGGGAACCGGCCGACCTCGGGCATACCCCCATGCTATAGACTCGAGGCATGGTTCCGATCGACCTTTCGGGCAAGAAAGCGGTGATCTTCGGGGTCACCAACGAGCGCAGCCTGGGGTTTGCCATCGGCAAGAAGCTCAAGGAGGCCGGCGCCCAGGTGGCGATGACCTACCAGGGCGAGCGGGTGCGCCCCCTCGTGGAAAAGGCCACCCGGGGCGTCGCCGACGCGCTCTTCGAGCTCGACGTCACCGACGAGGACCGGCTGCGGGCGATCGTCGGCCAGATCGCCGAGGAGTGGGGCGGGATCGACGCCGCCGTCCACGCCATCGCCTTCGCTCCCCGGCGGGCGATGGAGGGGCGCTACATCGAGACCACCAAGGAGGACTGGCTCAAAGCGCTCGAGGTCAGCGCCTACTCCCTGGTGGCGATCGCTAGGGAGCTCGAGCCCCACCTGAACCCGGGCGCGGGCCTCGTCGCCCTCTCCTACTACGCCGCCGAGAAATACGTCCCCAAGTACAACGTGATGGCGATCGCGAAGAGCGCGCTCGAGGCCAGCGTCCGCTACCTCGCCGCCGAGCTCGGCCCCAAGGGGGTAAGGGTGAACGCGGTGAGCGCCGGCCCGGTGCGCACCGTCGCCGCCCGCAGCATCCCCGGCTTCACCATGCTCTGGGACCACGTAGAAAAGGTGGCGCCGCTTCGCCGGAACGTGAGCCAGGAGGAGGTCGGCAACCTGGGGCTCTTCTTGCTCTCGCCGCTCGCCGCCGGGATCACCGGCGAGGTGGTCTACGTGGACGCCGGCTACCACGTCATCGGCATCCCCGACCCCGGCACCCTCGAGGTTTAACCCCGTTTATCTCCCGTTAACCCCCTCCCGGGACACTTGTCCCGGGAGGGATTTATATGAGGAAAAAAGGCGTTTGGAAGGCAGGTCTGGCCACGCTCGTCGCGGTTTTCCTGGCGAGCTGTTCGGGCAACCTGGTCGACACCGGCGAACCGGTGGCCCTCGCGGGCGTGGTCGCGAGCGACGGCACCCTGGCCGGCATGACCCTCGAGCTCACCTCCGCCCAGGTCACCAAAAACGGCGATCCCACCCAGAGCAGCCTGAAGCCGGGCATGGTGGTCGAGGTCCGCGGCCAAGCCCAGGGCAGCCAGGTTCGGGTTGAGGCTGCCGACATCAAGATCGAGCTCAAGGGCCAGATCGAGGCGATCGACCCGGCGGCGGGGACGCTCACCGTCCTCGGCACCCCGGTGCGGGTGGACGCCCTCACCCGGATCGAGGAGGAGGACGGCACCTCCCTCGCCCTTGCCGACCTCAAGGTTGGGGACTTCGTCGAGGTCTCCGGCGTGCGCGAGGCAGATGGCACCGTCCTCGCCACCTACATCGAGAAGAAGCTCGAAGCCGAGGCCTACGTGGAGGCCAAGGGCTTCGCTTGCGAGCTCGATACCCAGGCGATGACCTTCGCCCTTTGGTCGAGCGCGAACTGCGCCGACCCCGCCTTCGACACCGGGATCTCGGTGAACTACGCGAGCGCGACCCTCGAGGGCACGCCCGCGAAGGGCGCCCGGGTCGAGGTCAAGGGCTCGCTTGAGGGGAACACCCTTCTCGCCGCCAAGGTCGAGTTCAAGGGTAGGCACGGCGACGACTACGAAGGCTACGCCAAGATCGAGCTCTACGGCCCAGTCTCGAACCTCGACCAAGCCCAGCAGACCTTCGAGCTCCTCGGCTACACCGTGGACTACGCGAACGCCTACCTCGAGGGCACGCTCTCCGAGGGCGCTTACGTCGAGGTGGAGGGCACCCCGGACGCGAACGACCCCACCTTGGTGCACGCCGCGAAGGTCGAGGTCAAGTACCCGGAGGGCCCCCGGGACCACGTCCCGAGCCACGAGGTGAAGGGCCGGATCGAGGCGATCGACCTCGAGACCATGACCCTGACCGTCGCCGGGATGGACTTCTACGCCAACGAATACACGATCCTCAAGGAGGACGATCCCGACCGGCCGATCGTCTTCACCGACCTCGCCGTGGGCGATTGGGTCGAGGTGAAGTACGACGCCACCGCCCAGAACGAGGCCGGGGCCTACTACGCGGTCAAGATCGAAAAGAAAGGCTACGACGACCACGGCGAGGGGTATGCCCACGAGCTCGAGGGCTACGTCCAAAACCTCGACCGCGAGGGCCGGACCTTTGAGGTTGGGGGCGCGCTCGTCACCGTGAACAAGGCCACCCGCTACGAGGACGACCGCGCCGATCGCTACCTCTCCGCCGACGCGTTCTGGTCCCTGGTTCGGGAAGGCGACCGGGTCGAGGTCAAGGGCCGCTACGACGGAAACGCACTGCTTGCCTGGAAGGTCGAGCTCGAAAGGTCGAAGCGCCATTGAGTTGCGACGTTGGCCTCGGGTATCCTGCTACCGGAGTCCTTTCTGAAGGAGGGAAGAGTAATGAGGCGATTGGCCGTATGGATCCTTTTCCTCGCCGTTTTTGCTCTAGGGGCCGAGTACCAGGTCAGCGGCCGAGTGGTCTATCAAGCCCGGGGCCCCATGGGCGCCTTCCAGGGCACCAACGAAGCGGTGACCGGCACCCTTCGGTGGGACCCCGATCAAGGGGTCCTCGAGGGCGAGGTCTGCGTGGACCTTTCCGCCTGGGACTCCGGCGAGCCCTTACGCGACAAGCACACCCGGAGCATGTTCGAGGTGGAGCAATACCCGAAGGCTTGCCTCGTCTTCACCGGGATCGAGGGCGACCCCGCGAAGGGCCCGGTGAAACTGCTCGGCGAGCTCACCCTCCACGGCGTCACCCAAGAGGTGGCGATCCCGGGGACCGCACGCATTGAAGGAGAACGAATCCTCTTCGAGGGAACCTTTGAAACCAAGATCACCGATTGGAAGATGAAGCGCCCGAGCTTGATGGGTTTCAAGGTGCGGGACCGGGTCAAGGTCCAGGTCTACGGGGAGGCGGTGCCCAAGTGAAGCGGGTCGGGCTTTTGTTGTTCCTGCTCTTAGGGCTCGTCGCCGCCAGCGGGGCGGGCCGCTACCTTTGGGTGCAGGTGGACCCCGAGACCGGGGAGCGGAGGCTTTCGGACGGGGAACCCCTTCCCGCTTCGATCGCCGGAAGGGTGGTCCCGGGGCAGTACGTCGAGGTCAAACGCGACAAGATCAAGCCCAAGCGCCAGTGGCGTCCGCCCTTGGACATCGAAAAAACCTTTTACCCCGAGGAAGCCTCGCGGGTCGTTTTCAGCCATGAGCGCCACTTTGCCGCTCTGGGGGCTAAGGCGCCGACGTGCGAGACCTGCCACGCCACCCTTGACGAGCAAAAGACCTGGCCGAGCCTCGCGCCGAGCGCCACCCTCGAGCCCCACGGCGAGACCTCGCAGGGGCGCTTCTGCGCGACCTGCCATGACGGCAAGACCCGGATATCCGAAATCGAGGGCGCCCGTCCCCCGGTGGACGCCGTGGTCTTCACCGCCTTCGGCCGCGCCGGCGACCGGTCCTGCCAGCGCTGCCATGCACCCAGGGATCACGGCCGGGACTACACCGACCGCCACGGCGACGCCGCCGAGCACGGCGGTGACCGTGCCTGCGGGGATTGCCACCGGGGCGCAGCGGCGATTACGCCACCTGAAATCGCCCAAGCCAAGGCCTTCTTCGAAGCGCAGATGCGCCTGCTCGCAAATCCTGAGGACGACGCCGCTTTCAACGTCACCTTGCCCAATAACTTCTGCGCCTACTGCCACGGCCTTGACTTGAAGGCTTGGTACGACGACTGAAGAGGGAGAACATGGAGACGCTCAAAAAACGCCTTCCCGAGGTCGTGCTCCTTTGGAGCGCGGCGAGCTTTTTCGTGCTCCTCCTTGAGCTCCTCCTCACCGGACACACCGAGGAGCTTCAGCTCGTGGGGGTGGTCGCCGCCTTGGCCGGAACGATCGCGGCCATCGCGGGGCTCGGTCCCCCCGCACTACGCCGGGCCGCCCTCGTCGCGCTCTCCCTCGTTGCGCTGGCAGGCGCCGCCGGCACCCTGGTGCACTGGCGCGAGGGCGCCGAGGAAAAGGCCGAATACGCCTACGAATATGACGAGGACGAGGTCTACGAGGAAGGCGAGGGCGCACCCCCTCCGCTTGCGCCCCTGGGCCTTGCTGGAACCGCGCTGCTCGCGGGGCTCGCGATCCTCGCCCGGGATCGCTGACCCATCCCCTCCTCCGCTGGGGCGGCAGCCGCCGCCCCCTTTTTTTAACCTTGCGTTTACCCCTCCCCCCTACCCTGGAACCTGGAGGTGATCGGAATGCGGAAGACCAAGTGGTTGGCCCTTGTAGCGCCCCTTCTCGCGATCGCCCTCGCGGCGAGCTACACCGAGGTGGAGGTCCAGGCCGAGGTCGTCCCTACCCCCCAGGGGTTTGCGCTCAGGATCGGAGCGGAGACGGTACCCCTTCACGCTTACGAGATGCCGCTTTGCCTGGCCAAGGGAGGCCCGGTCAAGCTCTCGCTGAAGCTGGAGGGCATTCCTCCCAAGGTGGAAGAGGTCGCGGTCCAGGAAGGGCCCTGCCCCAAGGGGACCGAGCTTAAAGACGGCGTCAAGGCCCGGCTCTCCGAGATGCTGCGTAAGGGCTACCTCGAGGCCCAGGGCGAGATCGTCCGGGCGGAGAACCGCTGGATGCTCAGGATCGGCGAGACCGAGATGCCCCTCGACCCCGAGGCGCTTCCGCCCTGCCTCCGCGAGCCCGGCGTAATGGTCGAGGTGCGCGCCAACCCCGAGGACCCGAGCAAGCTCACCCTGGCCAAGGACGGCTGCCAGGCACAGGTCCGGGTGGAGGCCAAGGCCACGCTGCGCATGACGCTCAAGACGACCCACGAGGAGATGCGTGGCCCACAGGGCGAGCACCCTGAGATGACGATGCCGGAGAAGGCCCGGGAGAAGATGGAAGAGGTAAGGGAAAAGGAGAAGACGAAGGTGAAGGAAAAGATGGAGGAGGTGAAGGAAAAGGTCGAGGAGCGGGCGAACCCCAAGGGCGAGTAGCCAACCTCCCCTAAAAGGTCCCCCGGAGCGCTCCGGGGGCCTTTTACTTGCTGTTAACCCCCCAGCGGTACCCTGAAGGCGATGCGGGTGCTCTTGGTGGAGGACGAGGACGGGCTCCGGAAACCCCTGGCGGCGATGCTCCGCCACCAGGGCTACGAGGTTCGGGAAGCCGCCTCCCTGGACGAGGCCTGGGACGCCTTCGTGGAGGCCGAGCCCGACCTCGTCTCCCTCGACATCATGCTCCCCGAAGGGGAGGACGCGGGCTTCCGCTTCGCCGAGGAGCTCCGGGCCGCCGGGTACGAGGGACCGATCCTCTTCGTCACCGCCCGCGACGCAGTGGACGACCGCGTCCGGGGCCTCGACCTCGGCGGCGACGACTACCTGATCAAGCCCTTCAACCTCGAGGAGTACGCCGCGAGGGTCCGGGCGCTCCTCCGGCGGGGCTCGCCGGTCAAGAAGAGCCGATTCGAGCGGGGGCCCCTCGCGGTGGACCTGGCCGCCCGCAAGGTCTTCTGGCAGGGGCGCGAGGTCGAGCTCACCGGGCGAGAGTTCGCCCTGCTCGAGCTTTTCGTCTTGAACCCCGACCGCATCTTCACCGCCGAGGAGCTCCTCGACCGCCTTTTCCCCGGGACCGAGTCGGGGCTCAAGATCGTCCGGGTCTACGTCCACCGGCTCCGGCACAAGCTGGGGCCCGAGGTCGTGGCCACCGTGCCCGGGGGCTACCGGCTGGGGGTGGCATGAGCCTGCGCTGGAAGCTCGCGATCGGTACCGCGCTGGTGGCGGTCTTCGCCGCCGGCCTGCACTTCTTGATCGGGTACCTGAGCTTCCGCCAGGCAATCGAGGACGAGATCCAAAGCGAGCTCCGCCGCTGGGAGCAGGCGGCGGCCCAGAGCGTGGTCTTCGAGCAAGGGAGGCCGCGCCTTTCCGGCGGCGACTGGCCCTGGCTCGGCTCGGGCTACACGCTCGGGTTCCGGGTCCTCAAAGACGGGCGGATCTACCTCGAAGCCGGCATCGTCCCCGACGACCCCGGCCCCGACTGGGCTCGGGCCGAGCGGGCGATCGGGGAGGGGTACGTGCTCGAGCTCTTCCTCTACGTCGGCGAGTACCGACGGGCGCTCGCGAACCAGCTCAAAAGCGCCCTCCTCACCCTGCCGCTCGCAGCCGCGCTGGCGGCAGTCTTCGGCCTCCTCCTCGCCCACCGCCTGCTCTTGCCCCTCGACCGGCTCGCCCGGGGGGTGGAGAAGCTCTCCCGGGTCGAGTTCCCAAGCCCCCTGCCCGAGTCCCGGGGCGGGGACGAGCTCGCGGCCCTCACGCGAAGCTTCAACCGCATGGCCCAAACCCTCAAAGAGGCCTTCGAGCGGGAGCGGGCCTTCACCCGCTACGCCTCCCACGAGCTCCGGAACCCCCTCGCCACCCTCCAGGCCCAGCTCGACGCCCTCGAGGCCGGGGTGATTCCCAAAGAAGAAGCCCTCAAAGAGGGACGGCGGGCCCTCGCCCGGATGCGCTCGATCCTGGACGGGCTCCTGCTCCTCGCCCGCGAGCCCCGGGCGGAGCTCGAGCCCCTTCCCCTACGCCCGCTCGTCGAGGCCGCGGTGCGCGCCCTCCCCGAGGCCGCCCGCTCCCGGGTCGAGGTGGACCTACCCGACGAGGAGCCCTGGGTGCTCGCCGACGAGGGGCTCTTTTCCCGGGCACTCGAGAACCTATTGCAGAACGCGCTGAAGCACGGCGAGGGCCGGGTGCGGGTGACGGCGCGCCCCGAGGGGGACCGCGTGGAGCTTTGGGTGCAGGACGAAGGCCCCGGCGTGCCCCCGGAGCTCCTCCCCAAGCTCACCCAACCTTTCTTCCGCGGCGGACGCCGCCCCGGGCTCGGGCTCGGACTCGCCCTCGCCGCCCAAGCGGTGCGGGCGATGGGCGGCGAGCTCACTTTCCAAAACAGAAACCCCGGCCTCCTCGCCGCCTTCTCCCTGCCCCGCGCGGAGGTGGAGGATGTATAGGTGGTTTTACGC
>JALVVO010000194.1 GCA_027023345.1 Thermaceae bacterium | reverse complement strand
CAGCCGCGCCGCGGGCCATGGAAAGAGGACGAAATCGACATCGCCGGCGATGCTGACCTTGCGGCCCATAGCGGCCTCGGCCCATTTCTCGAGCTGCGGGCGGTAGCGGTTCCAGTCGATGAACCAGGGCGCCACCAGGGCCGCCGCCGCCAGCACCTCCCCGAGCCTTCCGGTAAAGCGCCGGCGGGCCTCGGCGGGGGAAGGAGCGGGCTCGTCGTCGAAGCGGTAGACCCGATAGACCCCGCCCCTCCGCTCCAGCGCCGGCACCACCGCGGGGACCGGGAAGCCGGGGAGCTCGACCCGGTTGCCAAAGCCCAGCCGGGCCCACTCCTCCTCCCGCATGCCGAAGGCGGCGAGCGCCTCCTCGGGAGGCGATTCGCCCTCGCGCTTGGCCCGGGCCAGGGCGCGCCAGGCCCGGCGCCAGCCCTCGTCCTCCCAGGGACCCGTAGGGGGGGCGATCCCCGCCCGATCGAGGTAGGCGCGGAACCCGCAGCGGCCGAAGCGGGCCCAGCGCTCGAGCTCCGCCAGGTTCCGCGGCTGGGGAAGCGGCGGGTACGCTTCCGCCGGTCGCCGCCGGGGCCGGTAGCCGTAGGCCGAGGCCCGCCGGGGCGGGGGCATGGGCTGGGGCTCCAGGCCCAGGAGCCCGCGCTCGGGCCGGAGCGGCTGCCCCCCTTCGGTGGCCGGATAGCTCACCACCAGCTCCTCGGCCAGCGTGCCCAGGGCGGCAAAGAGCCGCTCGTCGCGGCCCCGGATCCGCTTGGGGAGCCCCGGCGCTCCCCCGGCGAAGAGGCGCGGCCAGCGCTCGCGCACCTCCTCGGGGAAGAAGTAACCCTCGCGCTCGCCCACGCGGTAGGCCCCGGCGACGGCGTAGACCAGGTAGGCCTTCCGGTAGCGGCGGCCGAGGGCGGCGTCGGGGGTCAGGAGGGCCACCCCCGCCGGCTCCCGGCTTCGGGAGCGGACGCTCGCGAGCAGGCTCGCCCACCACTTCACGAAGTCCCGGCCCCCGCCGGCCAAAAGCGCCTCCCGGGCGCGCTCCTCGAAGGCGGGCCGAAAGGGGCTCGCTTTTAGCACCGGATCGGCGTCCAGGAAGTCCGCCGCCCAACGGAGCGGGTCCGCCCCGGGCTGGAAGCGGTCGAGGAGCGCGCGGAGCGCTGCTTCCTGGCCGAGCCCGCCGGCCAGGCGCAGGATCGCCTCCCTGCCGGCGAGCCCCAGCGCCAGCGCCCTCCTGGCGAGCTCCTCGAAGCCGGGAAAGAGGAAGAGTCGCTCGCCGGTGGGCCGCTCGGCGAAGGCGAGCAGCTCGAAGAGCCGCCGGCCGTCCTTGGTCTCGACCAGGGCACGGTAGGCCTCGTTGGCAAGGGGCAGGCCGTACTCGCGGGCGAGAAGCAGGAGCTCGGGGAGCCGGCCCTCCGGCGCCACCACCGCGAGCTCGCCGGGGGCGTAGTCCCCAAGGAGCAAGTCGGCCTTGAGCTCGGCGAGCACGTAGCGCAGCTCGTGCACCGGGTTCTCGGCCACGAGGGCGGTGCGGTTCCCTTTTAGGGCTGGGATCGCCGAAAGCCCGAGCCCGGGGTCCTCGGGGAGCACCAGGGCGACCTCGTGCCGCGCGGCCGCCGCCCGGAGGAAGCGGACCTCGCGGGGGGCGAGCTCGAGGAATCCACCGGCGTAGAGCGCGTCAAAAAGCGGCACCTCCGCCCCCGCCTCGACCCGGCGCACCGCCTCCCAGGCGAGGTCGTCGGGGTCCAAAAGGTCGCCGCGCTCTCCCTCGTAGGCGCGGTAGACCTCGGCGAGCCGCTCGCTCTCCCGGTCCACCTGGGGTAGCGCGTCGGGGGGCACGCCGAAGCGCTTCAGCTCGGCGATGGCCCGGGCGAAGAGCCGGGCCTCCCCCGGCCCCCGGAGCCAGCCCCGCCGGTAAAGGAGGTCGGCCACCCGGGCCACCCGCTCGCCGGTCCCGATCATGCCCGGGGGCGGGTCCCAGGCGGTGACCACCCGCTGGTAGAGCGCCTGGAAGTGAAGCACCTCCACCCCGAGGAGGGGCCCCTCGCCGGCCAGGCGCTCGACGAAGTAGTCCCTGAGCGAGGGGAGCGTGAGCCACGCCACCCGCTTCTGCGCGCGGGCCCGGTCGCGGGCCTCGGCGAGCAGGCGCGCCACCCCGCCCGAGAGCCCCGGGTCCCGATACCCCCGCATCGCCCGCATCCTACCCTTGACAAGGACCGGTCCCCGGGCTACCATACTTCCCGGAGGTGTAATGATTATGGAAGTCAAGGAAACCACCACCGCTCCCACCCTGCCGAAGATCGGCGAACCGGCTCCGGACTTCGAGGCCAAGACCACCAAGGGGATCATCAAGCTCTCCGACTTCAAGGGGAAGTGGGTGGTGCTCTTTAGCCACCCGGCGGACTTCACCCCGGTCTGCTCCACCGAGTTCATGGCCTTCGCGAGCCGCCAGAAGGACTTCGAGGCCCGCAACGTCCAGCTCATCGGCCTCTCCATCGACTCGATCTACAGCCACCTGGCCTGGGTGAAGGACCTCGAGGAGATGAGCGGCGTGACCATCGAGTTCCCGGTCATCGCCGACCTGGACATGAAGGTCTCCTCGAAGTACGGGATGATCCACCCCGCCCAGTCGGAGACCGCGGCGGTGCGGGCGGTCTTCATCATCGACCCCGAGCAGATCGTCCGCGGCATCCTCTACTACCCGCTCTCGACCGGCCGAAACATCGACGAGATCCTTCGCTTCATCGACGCCCTGCAGTTCACCGACAAGACCGGCCTGGCCACGCCGGCGAACTGGCAGCCCGGCGAGCCGGCGATCGTCCCGCCGCCCACGACCCTCGAGGACGTCAAGAAGGACGAGGCCAAGAAGGACGAGTACGCCGAGTTCAAGCGGTGGTACCTGCGGTACAAAAAGGCCTAAGCTCGTAGCCTGTAGCTCGTGGCTTGTAGAGGGCGCCCTTCGGGCGCCCTTAGTCTTCCTTGGGGAGGCCCAGGGGGAAGCGGGCGATCTCGACGAGCTCGCCGTCGCCCACGTCCTGGACGAGCGCCACCTCTTTTACAGTGAAGGAGCCGATCGGCGGGGGCGGGAGCTTCTTTCGAAGGGCTTCCGCCTCCTCGGGGTCGAGCCCCAGGGCCAGGGTGAAGTGGGGGATGTAGGAGGGTCCTTCGATCTCGGCCTCGGGTGGGGCCAGGGGCTCGAGCGCCCGGTGCAACCGGTCGAAGGCCGAGCCCCCGTAGGCGCGGAGGTAGACCACCCCGGAGTTGAAGGTCCGCCAGTCGCCGAGCTTGACCCGGAAGGGGTCGTGCCCCCGGAGGATGCCCTCCACCCCGCGTTTTAGGGCCTCCTGGCTGAAGCGCCAGCGAAAGGGCTGGCGCAGGTTGAGGTGCGGGGGGCCGTAGCCCCGGACGCCGTGCTTTTTTTGGAGATCCTCCATCCACTCCCGGAGCGCGTCCGGCGGCCAGGCCAAAATCCCGTACACGGGGGTGAGTATAGCACCGGCCTAGTGCACCCAGGCCTCGGGGTCCCAGGGGTAGACGATCCAGTCCTCGGTCTCGATCGCGTAGTGGTCGGGCCCGTCCCCGGGGAAGGCGTTGTTCTTGGGTTTGAAGTGCAGCACCGCCACCTCGGGGATTCCCCCCGCCGCCTTCACCCGCTCGCGCACCGCCACCGCGGTCCGGCCCGAGTCCCAGACGTCGTCGACGACGAGCACCCGCTTGTCCAGGATCAGGGCGTCCACCGGGAACTGCAGGAAGTGGGGCTCGTCGTGGGCCCGCTCGGTGTCGTCGTAGAGCATCACCGCCGCGGTGAGCACGTTCCGGATCCCGAGCGCCTCGGCGAGCAGCGCCCCCGGGACCATGCCGCCCCGGGTGACCGCGAGGAGGGCGTCGTAGTGGTGGTCCTCGAGGCGCTTTAGGAGCATGCGGGCGTGCTCGAGGATGTCGTCCCAGGCGTAGTAGACCTTCTTCATTCCCGGGTCTCCTCGGGCAGGGGCTTATCGAGCTCGAAAGCCGCGTGCACCGCCCGGAGGGCGGGCTCGGCGAACTCCTCGTCGATGATCACGCTCACCCGCACCTCGCTGGTGGCGATCATGTGGATGTTCGCGCCCACCGAGGAGACCGCCTGGAACATCTTGGCGGGGATCCCCGGGGTGCTCGCGAGCTGCACGCCGACGATGGAGAGCTTCGCGATCTTCGGGTTCACGGTGAGCTCGCCGCCGAGCTCGGCGAGCACGGGCTTGAGCGCGTCCACCGCGTCCTCGACGTAGTCCTTGGGGACGGTGAAGGCCATCTGGGTCCGGCTCGCCTCGTGGCCCGGCACCCCCTGGATGATCATGTCCACCGCCACGCCGGCCTCGGCCAGGGCCTCGAAGACGCGGGCGGCGATGCCCGGCTGGTCGGGAATGCCCACGAGCCCGATCTCGGCCTGGCCCAGGTCGAGCGCGGCTCCGGTCACCGGTCTCGAAAGCTTCATGCTACCCTCCTCCGCCACGATGGTTCCGAGGTTGTAGGAGAAGCTCGAGCGCACGTGCAAGCGCACCCCGTAGCGCTTGGCGTACCAGACCGCCCGGGGGTGCAGCACCTTGGCCCCCAGCGCGGCCATCTCCAGCATCTGGTCGTAGCCGATGTAGGGGAGCTTCTGGGCCTCGGGGATGAGGTGGGGGTCGGTGGTGTAGACGCCCTCGGTGTCGGTGAAGATCTCCGCCTCCCGGGCCCCCACCGCCGCCGCGATCGCCACCGCGGTGGTGTCCGAGCCGCCCCGGCCCAGGGTGGTGATCTCCCCCTCCGGCGTGGTGCCCATGAAGCCCCCGACCACCGCCACCATGCCCTCCCGAACGGCCTCCAGGATCCGGCGGGGATTGACCTCGACGATGCGGGCGTTGGTGTAGCGCCCGTCGGTGGTGATCCCGATCTGGTGCTGGATGAAGCTCCTCGCGGGGATCCCCAGGGCCTGGAGCTGGAGCGCGAGCAACGCCGCCGACTGCTGCTCGCCGGTGGTGGTGAGCATGTCGAGCTCGCGGGGGCTTGGCCTCGGGTTCACCCTTTTGGCGAGGCTGATGAGCTCGTCGGTGGTCTTCCCCATCGCGCTCACCACCACGATCAGGTCGTGGCCCCTTTCCCGGTAGTGGGCGATTCTAAGCGCCACCTTCTTGATCTTGTCGAGGTCGCCTACGCTGGTCCCGCCGTACTTCTGCACGATCAACGCCATCGCTACGGGAATCCTATCACTTGCTCGGCTATAATGGCTCGCGGTGAACCTCGACGCCCCCAGGGTTCTGGTCTTGAACGCGGGCTACGAGCCCCTCGGCCTCACCAGCGTGCGCCGGGGGGTCGTGCTGGTACAGAGCGGGCGCGCCGAGGTGGTGAGCCCCTCGGGCCGCTTCCTGAGGACCCCGAGCCGCCCCTACCCCATCCCCAGCGTCGTTCGCCTCTTTCGCATGGTCCGCCGCCCTCCGGGGCGGCTCGCGCTTTCCCGCAAGAACGTCTTCCGCCGGGACCGGTACACCTGCCAGTATTGCGGCGCCCGCGGGGTCGAGCTCACCCTCGACCACGTCATCCCGAGAAGCCGCGGCGGCAAGACCACCTGGGAGAACCTGGTCACCGCTTGTAAGGCCTGCAACACGAGGAAGGGCAACCGCACACCGGAAGAGGCGGGGATGCGCCTTTTGAAGCGGCCCCGGGCGCCGCTTTACTTCGAGGTGATCGTGCTCGGGCTCGAGGCCCGCGAGCTCCCCGAGGACTGGCGCGACTTCATCGCGGTCTAGAACCGAGCACCACGAGGACGACCGCCGCCAGGATCAGCCCGGCCCCGAGGTACCCGAGCGGCAGGAAGCGCTCGCCCCACCAGAGATAGGCGAAGAGCGAGGCGAGCACCGGCTCCAGGGTGGCGACGACGCTCGCGCGGGTGGCCTCAAGCCGCACCAGCCCAGCGGCGTAGAAGGCGTAGGCGAGGTAGGTGGAGACGAAGCCGATCACGAAAAGGACCCCCCAGACCTCCCCTTGGGGCCAGGTCCGAACCGCCGGGAGCAGGAAAAGCGCCCCCACCGGCAGGGCCACCGCGTAGACCGCCTCGGCCGGCGTGCGGGTGAAGTAAAGCTTGCCGAAGAGGTAGTAAAGGGCGTAGCCGAAGCCCGAGAGGAGCCCGAAGACGAGCCCCCACAGGCTCAGGGCAAGCTCGTCCCCGCTCCCCAAGGCGAGGAAGACGACCCCGAGGAGGGTGAGCCCCACCGCCGCGAGCTTGGCCGCGTCCAGCCGCTCGCCGAGCCAGAGCGCGCCCATGACCGCGACCCAGGCGGGGGCGGTGTAGAGCAGGACCGAGGCGAGGGCGGCCCCGCCGTAGGCGACCGCAAGCTGGTAGCTGGCGTAAAAGCCGGCGACCCCCACCGCCCCGAAGAGCAGCACGGGCACCACCGCCCCCCGGTCGAGGCGGAGCCGGCGCAAAAGGAGCGCGTGGAGGAAGAAAAAGGCGCCCCCAAGCAGGGCGCGAAAGAAGGCGACCTCGAGGGGGCCGAGCCCCGCCCGAAAAGCGAACTTGGCCACCGGCCCGATGAGCGCCCAGGAAGCCGCTGCCAGCAGGATGAAGAGGTAGTCCACGGGGGCATTATCCCAGGGGTTATGCGGGAATGTTTTTGGTAGATCTCTTCGACCGCGAGGAATACGAGCGGTGGTTGGCCCAGGCCGAGCACACCCTGGCTTCGGCGGAGCACGACGCCGTCTCGGGCTCGGGGTGCGAAAGGGCGGGCACGCGACCACCGAACGCTTGAAAAAGCCTCGGCGAACTCGGCCTCGCGGTTCCCGAAGCCCTAGAGGGCGCCGCTTGCAACCTTGACCTTCAATCCATCCCCGCCCGTTATCCCGGCGGCCGCCCCTTTGAGCTCTACGATCGCAGCAAGGCCCTGGAGGCCCTGGATGACGCGTGTCGGGTGCTCGAGTGGGTTAAACGAAGCGCTGCGTAAGCGGGCGGAAGAAAGGCGCCGGCGTATCGAGGAGGCCCGAGCCTTCGCCCGCCGGGTCCGTAGGGCGTATCCCGACGCCAGGGTCTTCCTCTACGGCTCGGTGGCCCGGGGCGACTTCCACGAGGGGAGCGACCTCGACCTCCTGGTGGTGGCAAACGGCCTTCCCAAGGGCCCTCTTGAGCGGCTCAAGGCCCTCTACCGCTTCGTCGAGGGTTCCGAGAAGCCCAAGGGGCTCACCCCGGAGGAGTTCGAGGCCGAGCGGCGGGCGGGGAGGCTTTGGTATCTGGAGGAAAGCCTCGAGCTCTAGCCCCGCCGGGCCCCCGCCCTGAACCGCACCTACCATCCAAATACCTTTTCGAAGGCCTGGAGCGGCGCTCAGGGCCGGTCGAGCCGCCACCGGCCAGGACCCGGGGAGCATCCCCCTTAGCTTTGCAACGCCCGCTACAATCCTTCCGGCAGCGACCCCCCAATTGGGGGTATTCCCTTTTCGCGCCCCCCCCCTAGACTCAGGATGGCCCGCAAGGGTCGTGCACTCTCGAAAGGCCGCCCGAAGATCCATACCTCATCGGCGGCCGGAGAAGGAGGAAGATGAATATGAGGAAGAACCGGACCCAAGGCTTTACCCTGATCGAGCTGCTGATCGTCATCGCGATCATCGCCATCCTCGCCGCGGTGTTGATTCCGAACCTGGTCAAGGCACGTCAGCGCGCTAACCTAACCGCCTCGCAAGCTTACGTGCGGAACGTCGCCACCCAGATCGAGGCTGACCGCGACCCCTCTACCGGTGCGATCCCGGACAGTTACGACGGCGCTAACTGTACTGACGTATATGAAGGTAGCAAGCCTGCCGCAGTCACCAGCTGCACGATTACCTTGAAGAACAGCGCTAACGACTTCGAAATCGACGCCGGTCTTACTAACGCTGGTAAAACCAGCATCAAGTACGACAGCGCTACCGGCTCCTTTACCTTCAGCCCCTAATCTGGCAAGGGCATACTATGCCGAGGGGCCTTCGGGCCCCTCGAGTTACGTTTTGGGTTTAACTCAGAGTCGCGAAGGCAAAGCCCACAGCATTTTCCACCTCCGTCGCCAAGCATTCCTTGGCAAAGGAACCGGCGAGGCATCCGACGGTTTCCCAGCAATATTTACAACTACGTCCCCTTTTGCCCCAGAGCTTGCTTCTTAGCCGCGAGCACGCGCCCCTCTTTGAAAGCCGCTTGGCCAGGAGAACGCGCTCGAGCTCGGACGCGGTATAAACCAGCAAGTCCACCGGAAAACCCAAGTCCTCGAAAAACGGCAGGTACCGTGCCGGCCGCTCGAGGAAAGGCCCCGCCTCCTCGACCACAAAGAGCAGATCGGCGTCCGACCTGGGGGTGGCCTCCCCCCGGGCCAGGGAGCCGAAAAGCACGACCTTTCGCAACTCGGGGAAGCGCTCCAAGGCGTCCTGAGCCTTCTTCTTCAGCGCGCTAATCAACCCCTCCTTGCCCAGCCCATACACCTTTACCGAACCTACGATCGCCTATGCACAAACGCGCCCCTACCTGGGCC
>JALVVO010000193.1 GCA_027023345.1 Thermaceae bacterium | reverse complement strand
CCTCCTCCTCTTCGCCCCCGACGGCCCCCTGGCCCGGGTCACGGGAGCGAGCCTCGCCTTCACCTTCCCCGGCATGGTGGCGGGAGCGGCGCTCTTTAGCCTGCCCTTCGCCTACACCGCCTACCGCGAGGCGTTCCTGGCCCTCGACGAGGACCTCCTCGAGACCGCCCGCACCCTGGGCGCCACCCGCTTCCGCCGCCTCCGCGAGGTGGTCCTCCCCCTGGTCTGGCCCGGCCTCGTCTCCGGCACCCTGCTCGCCTTCGCCCACGCCCTCGGCGAGTTCGGGGTGGTGCTGATGGTCGGCGGGAACATTCCCGGTAGGACCCAGGTGGCCTCGACCTACATCTACGACCTGGTGGAAAGCCTGGAGTTCGCCGCCGCCCACCGGGCCTCGATCCTGATGCTCCTGCTCGCGCTGGCCCTCGTCTACCTGACCCGGCAGTTGGAGGAACGATGGAGATCCGCTACCGGATCCCGCGGCCGCTCGCGCTCCGCGTAGCCTTCCGCGTCGAGGGCTGCACCGCCCTGCTCGGGCCCTCGGGCGCGGGGAAGACCACGCTCCTAAAGGCCCTCGCCGGCCTGCTGCCGGCGGAGGGGGAGCCCTACGCCGGACGACCCCCGGAGAAGCGGCCGATCGGCTACCTGCCCCAAAACGCCGCCCTCTTTCCCCACCTCACCGCCTGGCAGAACGTCGCCTTCGCCCTGCCCCACCTTCCTCCGGGCGACCGCCGGCGGGCGGCGATGGCCTGGCTCGAGCGCTTCGACCTCGCCCACCGCGCCGACCACCGGCCCCACGAGCTCTCCGGGGGCGAGGCCCGGCGGGTGGCGCTGGCCCGGTCTCTCGCCCGCGAGCCCGAGCTTTTGCTCCTCGACGAGCCCACCGCCGGGCTCGACCGCCTGAGCCGCGACCAGGTCCTCCGCGCGATCCTCTACGCCGTCGAGGCCCACCGGGTGAAGGCGCTGGTGGCCACCCACGACCCCGAGCTCGCCCAGGCCGCCGACCGCGTCGCCGTCCTCGACGGCGGGCGGTTGCTGCAGTCGGGACCCACCGCCGAGGTCTACAACCGCCCCCGCTTGCTAAGGGTGGCCCGGCTCCTCGGCTACGAGAACCGGATCCCCGGCCGGGTGGTGGGCCACGAGCCGCCCCACCTCCGGGTCGAGACCGCCGCCGGGGTGCTCCGGGTCCCGGGCCGGCCGCGCCCGCTCGGAACCCGGGTGGTGCTCGCGATCCGGCCGGAGGAGGTGCTGATCGTGCGCGAGGACCGGCCCCTCGCCCCCCTGGACGCGGCCAACGTCCTCGCCGGCGTCCTCCGGCGGGTCCGGCGAATGGGCCCGGTGGTCGAGGCCGAGTTCGAGGGCTCCCTCGAGCTCCTCCTCCGGCTCCCCCGCCACGTGCAGGACCGCCTCGCGCTCCGCCCCGGCGAGCCCCGCCGGGTGGTGCTCAAACCCCGCTACCTTCAGCTCTTCTCCGAGGACGAGGAGGACTCCTTCTCCCCCGACTGACCCTCCTCGAGCCCCTTCTTGAACTCCTTGGCCGACTGACCGAGGCCGCGGGCCAGCTCGGGGAGCTTCCGCCCGCCGAAGAGCAAGAGCACGATCACCAAGATGATGAGGATCTCCCAGATTCCGAGGTTCATCTCCTCCCCCTAACCTATCCCCGCAGGTAGCGGAACGCCATCCAGACCAGGATAACCGCAAACAGGGTACGGAGCAGCGCCTCCGGGATCCCGAGCGCGAGTCGGCCCCCGAGGTAGGCCCCGAGCAACACGCCGAGCAGGAGTCCGGGCACGACCTCGCGGCGGACGTGCCCCAGGGTCCAGTGGGTGTAGGCGCCGATCAAGCTGGGCAGGACCATCGCCGCCAGGCTCGTTCCCTGGGCCAGGTGC
>JALVVO010000192.1 GCA_027023345.1 Thermaceae bacterium | reverse complement strand
GAGCTTCTTGACGAGGTCGAGCACGGCCTCGTCGCCCTCGGCCTCGAGGTGGGCCACCCCGGAGACTTGGGCGTGGACGTCGGCGCCGCCGAGCTCCTCGAAGCTGACCTCCTCGCGGGTCACCGACTTGATCACCTCGGGTCCGGTGATGAACATGTAGGAGGTCCCCCGGCTCATCAGGACGAAGTCGGTCATCGCCGGGCTGTAGACCGCGCCCCCGGCGCAGGGGCCGAGGATCGCCGAGATCTGGGGCACCACCCCGGAGTAGACCGCGTTGCGGTAGAAGACCTCGCCGTAGCCGGAGAGGCTGTCCACCCCCTCCTGGATGCGGGCGCCGGCGGAGTCGTTGAGCCCGATGATGGGCGCGCCCACCTTGACCGCCAGGTCCATGACCTGGGCGATCTTTCGCCCGTGCATCTTGCCGAGGGAGCCGCCGAGCACGGTGAAGTCCTGGCTGAAGACGAAAACCTTCCGCCCGTGGATGGTGCCGTAGCCGGTGACCACCCCCTCGCCCGGGGCCTCGATCCCCTGCATCAGGGGGGTCTCGATGTGCTCGACGAAGGTGCCGAGCTCGACGAAGGAGCCTTCGTCGAGGAGGTACGCGATCCGCTCCCGGGCGGTGAGCTTGCCCTTCTCGTGCTGCTTCTCGATGCGCTTTTCGCCGCCGCCTAAGAGGACCTTCTTGCGGCGCTCCTCCATCTCGGCGATGAGCTCTTCGAGCAAGAGGCGGCTGGGATCGGCCATGGTTTTTAGGATACCGGGGCTAGCATGGAGATATGCGCTTGGAGGGCGAAAGCCGGGCGTGGATTTGGCGGGATCCGGCGAGGGAGGTCTTTGTCAGCCTGGTCGGGTTGGTCCCTCTGCTCGCGCTCGTCCTTTGCAGTCCTCCGAGTTTGCGTACGGTCTTTGGGGTTGCCCTCGTGGTGTTATCGGTGGAGGCCTTCCTTACTTGGGGGACCGGTCGGAGAATTCCCTGGAGACGGCTCTTTCTAGCCGCGTTCGCTGGCGCTCTGGCGGGTAGCGTCTTGGCTTACGCGCTGCTTATGCTTTTGGCGCCGCGCTGTCCCCTGTCGTTTTGGACGGTGATCGGAATCGTCGCGCTCATTTTGGGGATCTTGGCGCTTTTGTCGCTTTGGATTAAAGGCCGGGGCAAGCACCCCGGCCCGGGTTAGGCTCAAGCTTTTAGTCCTTGAGCTTCTTCACCGCTTCGATCATCGCCGGCAGCACCTGGTGCACGTCGCCGACGATGCCGTAGTCGGACTCCTTGAAGATGGGGGCGTCGGGGTCCTTGTTGACGGCGACGACGACCTTGGACTTGTTCATGCCGGCCTGGTGCTGCACCGCGCCGGAGACGCCGAGGGCGATGTAGAGGTTGGGCTGGACGGTCTTGCCGGTCTGGCCCACCTGCTCGGCGTAGGGCCGCCAGCCGGCGTCGACCACCGCCCGCGTCGCGCCCACCGCGCCGCCCAGGAGGTCGGCGAGCTCCTCGACGAGCCGAAAGGCCTCGGCCGAGCCCATGCCGCGGCCGCCCGTCACCACCACCGGGGCCTCGGTGAGGGAGACCCGCTTCTTCTCCTCCTGGATCTTCTCGAGCACCTTGACCTTTTGCTCGAGCTCCCCGAGCGCCACCTCCAGCGCCTCCACCTGGCCCTCGCCCTTCGGCTCGGCCGCGGGGGCGGCGTTAGGCTTGGTGGTGACCACCACCGGGTAGGCGGCCCGCTGGGTCTCGAGGACCCGGTTGAGGAAGGTGTAGCGCTTCGCCACCACCGCTTCGGCGGAGGGCTCGAGCTCGAGCACGTCCTCGAGGAGCCCCGCGTCCATCCGGGTGGCGAGCCTCGCGGTCCAGGTGCGGCCGGTGCGGCTCGCCGAGGCCACCACCGCCCTGGCCTCCGCCTTCTCCGCCGCGGCAAAGGCGGCGGCGGTCCACTTTTCGGCGGTGTAGTCGGCGAACTCGGGAGCGTCCACCACGTAGAGGGTGTCCACGTACTTCTTGGCCTCCTCGGCCGCCTCGCCGAGGCCGCTCCCCACGATCAGGCCGGCGACCGGGGTGCCGAGGGCGGCGGCGATCTTGCGGGCGCGGGTCACCGCCTCGAGCCCGCCCTTCTTGGGCTTCTTGCCGTCGTGGTCAATATATACGAGGACCATCGCAGCCTCCCTAGATGACCTTGGCTTCCTCGTGGAGGAGCCGGATGAGCTCCTCGGCGGCTTTCTCGGGCTCCTTGGTGCCGTCCAGGATCTTCTGCTTGCGCTCGATCTGGACGATCGTCTGGCCCAGGATCTCGACCTTGGTGCCGGTGACCCCGAGCTCCTCCGCCGGGATCTCCTTGATCTCCTTCTTCTTCGCCTTCATGATCCCCGGCAGGGTGGGGTAGCGGGGCTCGTTCAGCCCCTGCTGGGTGGTGAAGACGGCAGGTAGCGCCACCTCCACCACCTGCGCCCCCTCGTCGAGGTCGTGCTTGGCCTTGGCCCGGTCCTCGCCGAGGAGCTCGAAGGCGGTGGTCCAGGCGACCACCGGCCAGCCCAGCGCCTCGGCCACCGCCGGGCCCAGGGCGTAGCTGTCCCAGTCGGCCTGTTGGCCGCCGGTGAAGACTGCGGTGGGGGCCTCCTCGGCCAGGACCTTGGCGAGGGCCTTCGCCTCGGTGACGGGATCGGCGTCGCCCTCGTGCTTGACGAAGACCGCCCGGTCCGCGCCCATGGCCAGCGCGGTGCGGATCGCCTCCTTGGTGCGCTCGGGCCCGAAGGCGACGATCACCGCCTCGCCGCCGTGCTGCTCCTTGAGCTGGATGGCCTCCTCGACCGCGTACTCGTCCATCTGGTCGAGGATCATCGTCGCTCCGGAGAGGTCGATCCTGCCGCCTTCCTCCCGGAGCTTCGCCTCCCCGTCGGGGACCTGTCGGATGATGGCGACGTACTTCATCCTGCCTCCTTTCCTAAGGGATGTTCTTCTTGATGTGCCGGGCGACGATCACCCGCTGGATCTCGTTGGTGCCCTCGTAGATCTGGTTGAGCTTGACGTCCCTAAGAAGCTTTTCCACCGGGAAGTCGCTCACGTAGCCGTAACCACCGTGGATCTGGATGGCCTCGTTCGCCGCGTCGAAGGCGATCTCGGAGGCGTAGGCCTTGGCGATGGCCGAGGCGTAGATATGGCGCGGGTCGCCCCGGTCGGCGAGCCAGGCGGCGTAGTAGGTGTACATCCGGGCGGTCTCCAGGCCGATCATCATGTCGGCGAGCTTAAACTGGATGGCCTGGAAGTCGATGATCGGGCGGCCGAAGGCCTCGCGCTCCTTCGCGTACTTGGCCGCCTCCTCCAAAGCGCGCCGGGCCACGCCCACGCTCCCCGCCGCCACCGGGATCCGGGTCTTGTCCAGGGTGAGCATGGCGATCTTGAACCCCTCGCCCTCCTCGCCGAGGCGGTTTTCGAGGGGGACCTTGACGTCCTCGAGCACCATCTCGTGGGTGGGGGCGGCGCGCTGGCCCATCTTGCCGTGGATCTTGTTGAAGGAGACCCCGTCCCGGTCCCGCTCGACGACGAGCGCCACCACCCCCTTGTGCCGGAGCTCGGGGTCGAAGGTGGCGAAGACCACCGTCCATTCGGCCTCGGCGGCGTTCGAAATCCACATCTTGGTGCCGTTCAGGACGTAGTGGTCGCCCACCCGCTCGGCCCGGGTCTTGAGCGCGGCGGCGTCGGAGCCGTTCCCGGGCTCGGAGAGGGCGAAGGCGGCGAGGGCGGGCTTTTCGGTGAGCGGCCTCAGGAACCGCTCCTTTTGCTCGGCGTTTCCCGCGATCAGGACCGGGGTGATGCCGAGCTCGCTGGCCATGGGGATGGTGTAAAAGCCCATGTCGGCCCAGCCCAGCTCCTCGCCGATGATCACCTCCTCGACGAGGCCCAGCCCGAGCCCGCCGTTCTCCTCCGGGATGCTGACGTTCAAGAGCCCGATCTCGTAGAGCTTTTCCACGAGCAGCCAGGGGACCTCCTCCTTCTCGTCGTACTCCCTGGCCACCGGGGCGACCTGCTCCCGCGCGAAGCGGCGGGCGAGCTTTTGCAGCTCGATCTGCTCCTCCGTGAGCGAAAAGTCCAGCGCCATCGTCACCTCCCGCCCGGGCCCATCTTTGACTCAGTATAAATTTTTGGCCCGGACCTGCAAGCCCGGACCTATCGTAACGCTTCCTTCTACGGCCGGGGGAAAAGCGTTACAGGTTGGTTCAACCCCGAGAGCAGGCGGACGTAGGCGCGGGCGCTCACCGGGTAGCGGCTGTGCTCGGGGAAGACCGCGTGGATGGGGAGGACGATCTTGGGGCTCGTGGGGTGACGGGCGAGGCCGGCCTCGGTGCAGGCCAGGGGCAGGTAGGCGGCGAAGCCCACCGTGGCCAGGGCGCAGGCGGCGCGGACGTCGGCGGCCTGGTGGGGGCTTTCCGGGAGGTGGCCCATGCTGTGCTCGAGCGCCCGCCGGAGCAGGCTCCCCTCCGGCGGCAGGACGAAGGGGAGCTTGGGCGGCGGGGTCTCGGCGAGCGCCGGCGGCACCAGCAGGCCCCAGACCTGCTCGCCGACCTCCTTGCCGGCGACCTCGCGGGGGAGCAGCGACTCGGGGCCGGCGTAGAGGCCGACGGCGACGTGCTGGCGGGTGACGAGCTCCAGCACCCGCTCGGGCGTCCCCACCTCGAGGCGGACGGGGAGCTCGGGGTACTCCTCGTGGAAGGCCCGGATCCCCGCGATGGCGTAGCCCAAGAGCCCCGGCGGGGCGGCGACGTGCAGGGGGCAGGCGGGGACGCCGAGGTTCTCGCTGATCGCCCGCTCGGTCTCGCCGGCGAGGGAGAGGGTCTGTTCGGCGAAGTTGAGGAGCAGCTTGCCGGTGGGGGTGAGCTCGAGCCCCTCCGGCGTGCGGAAGAAGACCGGGGCGGAGAGCTTCTTCTCGATCTCGGCGATGGTGCGGCTGACCTGGGGCTGGCTGATGCCGAGCTCGTCGGCCGCCGCCGAGACGTTTCCCCGGCGGGCCACCTGGAGGAAGATCTGGAGCTGGCGGAGGCTGAGCTTGAGGGTGCGCATGGCCTAGAGCCGCGCGAGCCGGCCGCTCGCGAGCAGGAAGCCGAGGGCCAAGAGGAAGACCCCGACCGCCTCGAGCAGGGGTTGCTGCAGGATCTGGAAGATCACGCCGAGGAAGACGAGCCCCCCGGCGGGCTCGAGCCCGCTGCCCGGCCGGTCGCGGCCCAGCTCGTAGAGCAGGAGGCTGAAGGCCACCACCCCGAGCGCTTGGGCGGCCACCTCCAAGAGCCCCAGGCTGGGGAGGAGGCCGAGTGCGGCGTTGGCGCTGAAGAAGGCGCTGGCGAGGAGCAGCATGCCCCCGAAGGCGTGCTTTTGCTTTTGGCTCAAACCGTAGACGCAGAGCATGCCCGCGCCCATGACCAGCTGCGCGACCCCCCAGTACAGGAAGAGCGGCTCCAAGAGCGCCGGGGAGAGGAAGTTGACGTAGATCGCTCCTAGAAGGAGGCCGAAGAAGAAGCCGAGCAGGCTGCCCGTGCGCAAGAGGTTCAGGCAGCGCGCCCCTGTGGCGGCCGGATTATTCTTTTTGGACTTGCTTCCCATTCCGCGCCCTCCACGCCCTCATGGTAAAGGCCGGGCGCCCGCGGGCGCCCGGCGAGCTAGGAGTAGGGTCAGGATTGCTGCGCCTCCTCGGCGAGTTCCCGCTCGAGCCGGTCGATTTCCTCCCAGCGGCCTTCCTTCTTGAGCTTCTCGATGCGGGCAAGGTACATCTCCTCGCTGGACATCGAGAGGACCTGGCCAGGGGTCACACCCAGGAAGGCCGCGCCCTTCTTGGCCGCCCACCAGAACATGTAGGCCCAGAAGAGGACGTAGGCGAGGTAGATCAGGGACTGGGCGGTGAAGCTCTGGGGCGCGATCAGCGCGGGCACGAAGGTGGTGGGGGCGTAGATGTAGTTGCCCATCAGGTTGTCCCAGAAGTCGCGGGCCAGGGTGTAGGGCAGGTAGCCGAGGTAGAAGGCGGGCCAGATGAGGAGGCCGGTCAGGTAGAGCAGGCCGGTGCGGCCGTAGTTCCGGAACTCGCAGCCGATCATGAAGACAGTGCCGAGCCCCAGGAGTAGCCCGCCGAAGATGTCCATCGGCCAGGTGGTCTTCTCGCGGATGTGCTTGAGCCCCTCGGCGCTCACTTTGTGGAACTCCGGCCCCACGTACTTCTCGGCGAACTCGGGGGTAGCCCAGTGGTGGCCCTCCATGATGCCGAAGAAGGTGAAACCGACCCACATCACGAAGGCGGTGATGGCGAGGTGCAGGCTCAGGGCGCCGAAGGGTTGCATCGAGCCGAAGACGGTGCGGAGGCTGAAGGGCATGCCCCAGCGGCGGGCGGCGTGTTGCTCGCCGGTGTGGACCTCGCGCCCCATCTCCGGGTTGATCAGGCCGCACTCGGTGCCGAAGCCGGTCTTGGCCACGGCGGTGCCGAGCAGAGCGCCGATCAAGAGGAGGAGCAGGATGTTCGGCAGGTTCTTGGCGGTGAGCATGACCTTCGCCATCTTGGTCTTCTCGGGCGCGACGCCGAAGGCCTGCACCGCGAAGTCGTTGCCGGCGAAGGCGTTGTAGAGGATGATCACGAAGAAGAGCCCCAGGAAGGCGAGGAGCACCGCGGTGAGCGCGGGGTAGGGGTTCTTCTCGGCGTAGGTGAGCCCGTCGGCCCAGCCGAGCTTACGCGCCTGGGCTACGTACCACTTGGTGTCCTGGCTCTTGAAGTACTGGGAGAGCTGGAGCCTGCGGAAGATCAGGAAGGCGACCAGCGCGCCCACCGTGGCCGAGCCCATGACCACGAAGCTCTTGAGGTTGAAGGCGGCGAAGCCCCCGAGCAGGTGGTGCAGGGTGCAGCCGCCGGCGACGCGGGTGCCCCAGGCGAAGAGGGCGCCGCCCAGGATGGTGAGGAAGAGCATGGGCTTGGGGTACTTGACCCAGGTACGCCACTCGCCCTCGAGCCAGGCGAAGACCAGCGCGGCGATCATCGCGCCCACGATGACCCACTGGATCGAGGGCTGGTAGTCCGCCTTGGTGGCGATCAGGCTACCGCCGAAGAGGGTGGTCTCGAAGGCGGCGTACATCCGGGCCATGCCGCTGGTCACGCCGATGAACTTGTGCTTGGGGTGGCCGAGGGGGATCAGGGTGTAGTTGATGACCTCGGCAAGACCGGTGAGGACCCCGGCGGTCCACCAGGGCCACTGGCGCCTCAACCAGTCCTTGCCCGTCCAGCCGTTGGAAAACTCCGCCACTTTGGTCACCTCCCGACTCACACGAGCCGGATTCATTCTCAAAGGTCTCATCCACCGCGGGAATGACCGGATGGGTATACCCCGTATTGTGGGACGATTGTCCCGGGAGCGCGCTCCCCGGCGGCTGCCCTTGCTTTCTGCTAAAATCGGTCGCGGGGCGGGACGCGCCCTAAAACCAACCCCTCCTTCGGGGCAGGGTGGAATTCCCGACCGGCGGTGAAAGCCCGCGAAGCCCGAAAGGGCCCGACCCGGTGGAACTCCGGGGCCGACGGTGAAAGTCCGGATGGGAGAAGGAGGTGAGGCGGGGGTTTTCCCCGCGCTTCGTGGATAGGCTGTCGGAGTACGATCGTCGTTTCCTGGAAAGGGCGCTTTCGCTCGCCGAGCGGGCTCGCGGGCACACCCACCCGAACCCGCTGGTGGGGGCGGTCCTCGTGCGCGAGGGCCGGATCGTAGGCGAGGGCTACCACCCTCGAGCCGGCGAGCCCCACGCCGAGGCCCTGGCCCTTCGCGCCGCGGGGGAGGCGGCGCGGGGCGCGACCGCCTACGTGAGCCTCGAGCCCTGCGACCACACCGGCCGCACCCCGCCCTGCTCGCTCGCGCTCATCCGGGCCGGGGTCGCCCGCGTGGTCGTCGCCGCCCGGGACCCGAACCCCGAGGCCGCGGGCGGGCTCTTGCGGCTAAGGGGCGCCGGGGTCGAGACGGTGGAGGCCGGCTGGGAGGCCCGGGTCCGCGAGCAGAACCTGGCGTTTTTCACCGCGGTGGAAAAGCAAAGGCCCTTCGTGCGCTTGAAAGCGGGCGCGACCCTGGACGGCCGGGTGGCCGACGGAGCGGGGAAGAGCCGGTGGATCACCGGGGAGGCCGCCCGCCGCGTGGCCCACGCCTTCCGCCAGGAAGCGGCGGCGGTGGCGGTGGGGGTGGGCACGGTGCTCGCCGACGACCCCCGGCTCACCACCCGCGACCCCGACTTCCGCCCCTTTCCCGAGATGCGGGAGCCGCCGCCGCCCAGGGACCCCCGGCCGGTGGTCTTCGACACCGAGGCGCGGACGCCGCCCTCGGCCCGGGTGGTGGCTAGGGGCGCCCTCGTTCTCGTCGGCGAGGGGGCTCCGAGGGATCGTGTCGAGGCGCTTCGGGCCGCGGGGACCGAGGTGCTCGAGCTCCCCCGGGACACCCGGGGGCGGGTCTCGGTCGAGGAGGCGCTCAGGGCCCTTTGTGCCCGGGGGCTGACCTCGCTCCTCCTCGAGGGCGGTCCCCGGCTCGCCGGCGCTTTCCTCGAGGCCGGGCTCGTGGACCGGGTCTCGCTTTTCCTCGCCCCCAAGGTGCTGGGGGAGGGG
>JALVVO010000191.1 GCA_027023345.1 Thermaceae bacterium | reverse complement strand
CCCCTCGACCCCGTAAACCCCGCGCCGGGTAAGCCCCCGGAAAAGCGCTTCTCGCCAGGCGAAGAGCCGGGGGCGGGTCCTATCTAGCCAGGCTCTTGCCTCTTCGCCCGCGGCAAGGCGCAAAAACACTTCCCCCTGGGCGGAGAGCACCCAGGAAGGGGCAAGCGCGCGAACCCTTTCGGCAAGAGGTGCTTCCGGAAACACCGCGTACCCCGCCCGCACGCCGGGCAGGGCGAAGGCCTTGTTCGGCGAGTAAAGCCGGACCGCCCCCTCCGGCGGGCGGACGGGCACCTCGGAAAGGGGGGCGTAGGCCAGGTCCAAAACGAAGAGCCCGCCGGCGTTCGCCGCGTCCTTTAGGAAATCCGCAGGGAAAATCCTCCCGTCGGGGTTGTTGGGACTTGCGAGGAAGCCGATCCGGGCCCGCCGCATCGCCCGGAGAAAGCCCTCCTCGTCCCGGGCGAAAAACACCCGCTCGCCCCGAACCTCGGCGGCCGCCCGGTACTCGCCAAAGGTTGGGCAGTAGACCGCCACCGGACCCCCGAAGGCCTCTACCAGGCGGTGGATGAGCTCGCTTGTGCCCGCGCCCACCGCCACCCGCTCGGGCTCCCCGAGAAGGGCGCGGAGCTCGGCGTAGTCGGGGTCGGGGTAGCGGGAAAGGGGCGCCTTCCTGAGGGCGCGGAGCAAGAACGCGGGCGGCCCGAGGGCGTTTAGGTTGGTGGAAAAGTCCGCCCGCGCCCAAGCCGGCGCGCCACCGTGCACCCTCACCTAGCCACCCCCATAGCGAGGAAGCCGGCAGTAAGGAGCGCGAGATAGCCCCGGGCGCGCGCGTGCGTCAGCGCCCGCTCAAGGTCGGCCGGACCCGGAAGCCGGCCGCCGGGGTTCAGGACGTAGGCCTCGCGCTTTTCCAGCCGTACCCCAAGCCAAAGCGCCATCGCCGCCATCGGCCAACCCGCGTTCGGCGAGGGGGTGCGCCGGACTTCCTGAAGGAGCTTTGGGACAAGGTGAAACCGAGGGGCGAGGAGCAAAAAAGCGGTGAGCCGGGCGGGGATCAGGTTCAAAAGGTCGTCGGCCCAGGCGGAAAAACGGCCGAACGCCCGGTAGCGGGGGGTGGGATAGCCCCACATGGCGTCCAGGGTGTTGGCCGCGCGGTAGAGGTAGGCGCCGGGTAGACCGAGAAGAAGGTAGGAAAGAAGCGGGGCCACCAGGGCGTCCGAGAGGTTTTCCGCGAGCGACTCGATCGCCGCCATGCGGACCTCGGCGGGTCCGAGGTCCGCGACCCGCCGGCTCACGATGCGGGCAAGCCGCTCCCGACCCTCGCCGAGGTCCCGCCCGAGCGCCCGCTCCACCTCAAAAACCGCATCGAGCAGCGCTCTTAGCGCAAAGGCGGGCTTCAGGAAAAGGGCAAGGAGGAGTACCGCGGCCGCCGGAGGAAGCCCCGCCGCCGCCCGCGCAAGGCCCGCCCCGAGTCCGAAGGCGAGCGCGAGGAGGAAAAGGGCGAGGAGGGCGCCCCTCCAGGCGCTCGGCCGGTAGAAGCGGGCCTCGAGCGCCCCCGCGAGCCGCCCGAACCAGGCCACCGGGTGGAACCGGTTCGGGGGCTCGCCGAGGAGGTCAAGCAGGCCGGCGAGCCAGACGACCACCGCCCACCTCCAAAAAGCGGTAGAGGGCTCGGGGCTGCGAAAGCAGGTAGAGGTGCACGAAGCTTGCGTGCACCCGGCCCGCTCGGTACCCATGGCGACGCCCCCGGCGGTCCCGCCAGAGGTAGGGGCCGCGTTCTTTAAACCGGCCGTAGTGGAACTCGTGCCCCTTAATCCAAGACTCCCCTGGGAAGAGGGGGCCCTCGGCCAGCGGAGCCACCTCCCGGTAGCCAAGCACGGGGCGATCGGCCAGCTCGGCGACCCCCGGGACGAGCCCCGCGAGCGGGTGGCAAATCCCCTTGCAAACTACGCCCTTTGCGAGGTAGAGGTAGCCGCCGCACTCGGCGTAAAGGACCCCGGGAAAGCGCCGGAGGGAAGCGAGCATGGGGCGGTTCCGACCGAGCTCCTCGGCGTAGAGCTCGGGGTAGCCGCCGCCGAGCCAGACCAGGCCGGCCTCGGGGACGCGCTCGTCCGCAAGCGGGCTAAAAGGGATGAGCTCGGCGCCGAGCTCGGCGAGGGCCTCGAGGACCTCCGGGTAGTAAAACCGAAACGCCCGGTCCCAGGCGTAGGCGATCCGCGCCCCCGGATAACGACGGCCGGGATCGTAGGGGGGCACGGCCCGAAGGGGCCCCCGCGCCCCCCCGGCCGCCCGCAAAAGGGCGGGCAGGTCCAAGCCCTCCGCGGCCCTTAAAAGCGCTCGCCGTGGAAGTTCCACCTCCCCCGCAAGGACAAGCCCCAGGTGCCGCTCGGGGAGCTCGAGCTCCAGGTCCTTAGGCAGGTAGCCGAAGAAGGGGATGCCCACTGCCTGGAGGGCCCTTTTCAACACCTCGGCGTGCCCCGGGCCCGCCACCCGGTTCGCCACCACCCCGGCAAGAACGAACCCCTCGGCGTGGTCGCGAAAGCCCCGGGCGAGGGCGGCGACCGAACCCGCCATCGCCCCGGCGTCCACCACCAGCACGACCGGGAGGCCGAGGAGCCTTGCAACCTGAGCCGCGGACCCCTCGCGCCCCAAGGCGTCCTTGCCGTCGTATAACCCCATGACCCCCTCGACCAGGGCGAAGTCCGCGCTCCGCATCCCGCGCGAAAAGAGCCAACCAAGCCCCGGCCCGTCGAGGAAAAAGCCGTCCAGGTTGTAGACCGGCCGCCCGGTGGCGGCGGCGAGGTGGCTGGGATCGAGGTAGTCGGGCCCCACTTTGAAGGCCTGGACGCGAAGCCCACGCTCCTTAAGCGCAAGGGCCAGCGCCAGGGCGAGCGTCGTCTTCCCCTGACCGGAGGCGGGGGCGGCGACCAGGAACCCCCTCAAAGCTCCACCCCCCGGGTGGCGGGCACGCCGGCCTCGTGGGCGTGCTTGACCTTCCTCATCTCGGTGACGGTGTCAGCAACGGCCACGAGCCACTCGGGGGTGCCCCGCCCGGTGACGGCAAGGTGCACCCCATCCGGCCGGGAACGGAAGGCAAGGAGCGCCTCCTCCTGCCCCACCCAGCCGTGGTTCAGCACGTAGGTAAACTCGTCCAGCACGACCAGGTCGTAGGTCCCGGAAAGGAGCGCCTCCCGGGCCTTGGCCCAGCCGGTCCGGGCAAGCTCTGCGGTCCGCCCCAGGTCCTTCGATCGCCAGGTGAACCCGTCCCCAAGCGGGTAAATGGGTATCCCCAGCTTTCGGAACGCGCGGTGCTCGCCATAAGCACCGTTTTTTCGCTTGACGAACTGGAAAACGACGGGCAAAAGCCCTCGCCCGTAGGCCCGCAAAACGAGTCCAAAGGCGGCGGTGGATTTGCCCTTGCCGTCCCCGGTCATGACCAGCAGGCGGCCCATCTACTCCTCCACCCAGACGTAGTGGGGGGTGAAGACGTAGGCCGGGGGGCCGTCGGGGAAGACCGCCACGCTTCCCACCACCACCGCGCCGTCCTCGAGCTCAAACTCCAGAGGGTCGCTCGTCGAGCGGTAGACGAGCGTCTCCCCGGGAGGCAGCCCGTGGCGCAGAAGCACCGGGCCGTAGGGGGTCCGCCCCGGGCGGGCGCAGCGCCCCTCGGCCTCGGCCCGGACCACCGCCACGTAGCGGGCGAGCACGGGCCCCGACTCGGTGCGAAGCCTTCGCACCTCGCCGAGGTCCACCACGAGCAGCGCGCCGCTCGCCTTCAAGGAACCCCTCATCGCCGCCCCCAACCCGGCAGCACCACCGGCCCCCGGGGCGTCTCCCAGGCCTCGGCCCCGGGATAGAGCGCGAGGATCTCGTCCACCAGCGCGCGAAGCGGCCCCTCGGCCCGCACCCGCCCGGCCTCGAGCAGCACCACCCGGTCGGCGGCGCGGGCGTGGTTGGGGTCGTGGAAGACGCTGATCACCCCCACCCCCTCGTCGGCCAGCCGGCGCAAAAGCCCGAGCAGGCGGGCCTGGTGGTCGAGGTCGAGGTGGTTGGTGGGTTCGTCCAGGAGGAGAAAGCGGGGCCTCGCGGCGAGGGCCCGGGCCAGCGCCACCCGCTGCCGCTCGCCGCCCGAGAGGGTCTCCAAGAACCGGTCGGCAAGGCCCTCGGTCTCGGTGGCCCGGAGGGCGAAGCCGAGCGCCTCCTCGTCCTCCCCCCGCCAGCGGCCGAAGAGCCCCTGGTGGGGGAGCCGCCCGAGCGCCACCACCTCCCGCACCCGCATGCCCTCGGGCACCGGGCCGTTCTGGGGGAGGTAGGCGAGCAGGCGCCCCCGCTCCCAGCTGGTGTAGGCCGCGAGCGGGCGCCCGAAGAGCTCGACCCGCCCCCAGTGGGGTACGAGCCCGAGCAGGGCGAAGAGGAGGGTGCTCTTCCCCGAGCCGTTGGGTCCGAGCAGGGCAACCCACTCTCCCGGCCCGACCGCGAGATCCACCCCCGAGAGGGCGGCCCGCCGCCCGTAGCGCACCGCCAGCCCGCTAGCCCGAAGCACGCATCCTCCAGAGCAAATAGAGGAAGAACGGCCCCCCGAGCAGGGTGGTCACCACCCCCACCGGGAGCTCGGCCGGACGCACGAGGACCCGAGCCAGGGTGTCGGCGAGGACCAAAAGCACCGCCCCCCCGAGCGCCGAGGCCGGGAGCAAGAAGCGGTAGTCGCCGCCCCCTATCCGCCTCAGCGCGTGGGGCACCACCAGCCCGACGAAGCCGATGATCCCGGCCTCGGCCACGGCCCCGGCGGTGGCCAGCGTAGCGGTGGCGATGAGCGCGAACTTGAGCAGGTCGAGCGGCAACCCGAGCGTCCGGGCCACCCCCTCCCCGAGCTGCACCGCGTTCAGGACCCGGGCCATGCCCCAGAGCACCGGCAGCGAGACCGCCAGGTAGAGGGATAGCCTTTGCACCTCGGGCCAGCCGACGAAGGCCAGGTTGCCCAGGGTGTAGGCGAAGACCGCCCGCACCCGGTCGGCGTCCCGGAGCATCAAGTAGGTGGTGAGCCCGGTGAGGACCGAGCCCACCACCACCCCGGCGAGGATGAGCTCCCGGGTGCGGCCAACCCCCCCGGCCAGGACCACCGCCAGGGTCACCGCGAAGAGCGCCCCGACGAAGGCGAACGCGGGCACGAAGAGCCCGCCGTCCGCGCCGATCCAGTGGGCGTAGGCGGGGCTAAGGTCGCCCTCGAGCAAGAGCGCCACCGCCACCCCGAAGGCGGCCCCGCTCGCCGTGCCCATCAGGTAGGGATCGGCGAGCGGGTTCTTGAAGAGCCCCTGGTACGCGGCGCCGGAAAGCCCGAGCGCCGCCCCCACCAGCGCCGCGCCCAGCACCCGGGGGAGGCGGATCTCGTAGACCACCGGCGCCCGCTCGGCGAGCCCGGCGAGGACCTGGGAAAGGCCGAGCGGCACCGCCCCCACCGAGAGCCCCAGCAAGAGGGCCAGCGGCAAAAGGGCGAAGAGCCCGAGCCAGACCCAGGTCCTCTTCGGCATCTACTTAAGGACCTCGGGGTGGATGCAACGGATCAGGACGCGGAGCCCTTCCGGTACCCGCGGCCCCGGCCGGTGCACGACGTCGGTCTCGGCCTTCTTGAGCTCGCAGACCCGGCCTTCCCGCACCGCCCGAATCTTCGCCCAGCCCGGGCGCTTCTTGAGGGCCTCGAGGTTCACCCCGTAGGGCGCGTCGCCGAGGACGATCACCTCGGGGTCCTTCTCCACCACGAACTCGGGGCTGATCTTGGGAAAGAGGCCGAGCTCGGGGGGCACGATGTTTTTGCCCCGGGCCTTCCGGATCAGCACGCCGATGAACGAGTTCGGCCCCACCGTGTAGGGGGTGGCGTCGATCTCGTAGTAGACGGTGGGCCGGGTCTTGGCCTTGGCCGCCATCGACTCAAGACGGTAGACCTCGGACTGAATCCGGGCAACCAGCGCCTCCGCCTGGGCCTCCCGGTTGAGGACAAGCCCCAGCTTGCGAGCGGTCTTGAAAATGTCCTCGTAAGTTTCAGTCTTTACCGCATAAGCGAGGATCCCCGCCTTCTCCAGGCGGTCCACCAGCTTGCCGTACTTCGAGGCGATCACCAGATCCGGCTTAAGGGAGACGATCAGCTCGACGTTGGGGTCGTAGAGCCCGCCCGCCTTGGGGAGCTTCTTCACCGCCTCGGGCCAGTTCGAATAGTTGTCGGTGGCCACGATCTTGTCGCACGCCCCGAGGGCGCAGACCGTCTCCGTAGCCGAGGGCAGCATCACCACGATGCGCTCGGGTTCGGCGGGAATCGTGACCTTTCGCCCGAGGTCGTCGGTGACCACCAGAGGGTAGCCGGTGGCGAGCGCGACGCCCAAAACCCAAAGTGCCGCAAGAAGCCGCTTCCACATACGTCCACCTCCTTCGTCCCTCGCGAGGCCGCCCCGGAGGTGGGGAAGGGAAACGCCCCACCGGGGAACGGCGGGGCGGAAAAGCCCATAGGCTTTTTACCCCCGTCTCCCCTCTTCCGCGAGAGGTGCCCGGGGCGGGGACCCCAGGGCTCCCCTGGCAGGTATTCGGGCTTCCGGGCAAGGACGCAGGGGTTCGACGTGCGGCCCGGTTACCGCTGCGGGACAGCGCCGGACTTTCACCGGACTTCCCCACTTTAAGCCTGGACTACGCGCCCAGGCACCAGGGGCCTCTTTGGCAGCCTCGCGCCCCCTAGCGGGGGACGGGGTCAGCTTACCACGGAGCCCGGGCAAAGGGAGCGCTTGACAGCCCTAGTCCCGCTTCCTAAGATGAAAGTCGCGCGTCGGCCTGCCGGGATGGCGGAATTGGTAGACGCGCTAGCTTGAGGGGCTAGTGGGCGCTTAGCCCGTAGGGGTTCAAGTCCCCTTCCCGGCACCAAGAGGACCCCCCGGAGGCCCGGGGGGTCGTTTGCTAAGCTGGGGCTGGAAAACCCCCGCCCGGTATCAAGCATGAACGAGGTCCGCGTCGAAACCCTCTGGCAGCAGCTCGAGCCCAAGGTAGGCTACCTGCGGCCCGAGGAACGCGACCGGCTCAAGGCAGCGCTGGCCTTCGCCTTTGAGGCCCACCGGGGCCAGAAGCGCAAAAGCGGCGACCCCTACATCACCCACCCCGTGGCGGTGACGGAGATCCTGGCGGGGCTGGGCATGGACCTCGAGACCCTCGAGGCCGGCCTGCTCCACGACACCGTCGAGGACACCGCGGTGACCTTCGAGGAGATCGAGCGCCGCTTCGGTCCCGGGGTGCGGCGCATCGTCGAGGGCGAGACCAAGGTCTCCAAGCTCCCCAAGATGGCGGAGAAGCTCGAGGACGAGCAGGCCGAGAACCTCCGCCAGATGTTCATCGCCATGACCGAGGACGTGCGCATTGTGATCGTCAAGCTCGCCGACCGGCTCCACAACATGCGCACCCTCGAGTTCATGCCCCCGGAGAAGCAGAAAAGGATCAGCCAGGAGACCCTGGAGATCTTCGCCCCGCTCGCCCACCGGCTGGGCATGGGGCAGCTCAAGACCGAGCTCGAGGACCTGGCGTTTCGCTACCTCCACCCCGCCGAGTACCGGGCGCTCAAGAAAAGGCTCGAGACCCACCGGGCGATCCGCGCCGAGGTGATCGAGCGGGCGCGGAAAAGGCTCGAGGCCCACCTCCGCCGCGACCCCATCCTGCGCGCGGGGATACGCGGCTTCGAGATCAGCGGCCGGACCAAGCACCTCTACTCGATCTGGCGGAAGATGCAGCGCGAGCAGAAGAGCCTCGAGCAGATCTACGACCTGCTCGCGCTCCGGGTGGTCCTCGAGCCGAAGGACGAGGAAAAGCTCGGCAAGCAGGTCTGCTACCACACCCTGGGCCTCGTCCACCAGCTTTGGCAGCCCATCCCCGGCCGCATCAAGGACTACCTGGCGATCCCCAAGCCGAACGGCTACCAAAGCCTCCACACCACGGTGATCACCGAGGAGGGGACGCCGCTCGAGATCCAGATCCGCACCTTGGAGATGCACCGCCAGGCGGAGTACGGGATCGCCGCCCACTGGCTCTACAAGGAGGGGATCACCGACCCCCGCGAGGTAGAGAGGCGGGTCTCCTGGATGCGGGCGATCCAGGAGTGGCAAGCGGAGTTCTCCTCCTCCCGCGACTTCGTCGAGGCCATCGCCCGGGAGATCTTCGGCAGCCGAGTCTTCGTCTTCACCCCCAAGGGCAAGGTGATCAACCTGCCCCGGGGGGCGACGGTGGTGGACTTCGCCTACCACATCCACACCGAGGTCGGCCACCGGATGATCGGGGCCAAGGTGAACGGGCGCATCGTGCCGTTCTCCTACGAGCTCCAAAACGCCGACATGGTGGAGATCATCACCGGCAAGAGCCCCCAGCCCTCCAAGGACTGGCTGGCCTATGCCAAGACCCGGAGCGCCCGTCAGAAGATCCGCCACTTCTTCCGGGCCAAAGAGCGCGAGGAGGAGCTCGAGAAGGGACGTCGCATGCTCGAGCGCTACTTCAAGCGGCGGGGGCTCGCCTTCCCCAAGGAGTCGGAGCTCGAGCGCGCGGCCGGAGCCCTGGCCGGAACCCCGGCCCCCGAGGACCTCTTCCTGGCCCTGGCCCACGGCCGCGTCACCCCCCAGC
>JALVVO010000190.1 GCA_027023345.1 Thermaceae bacterium | reverse complement strand
CTACCCGGGCCCCGTCCTCGGCGACCCGGAGGCGGTCCTTGGGGACGGGGCGGAGCTCGCCCCAGAGCGTCTTCATCCGCTCGCCGTAGATGCGGCGGGCGCTCTGGACAAGCTTTTCCGGGTTGGCCAGGTGCGGCGCCCCGCGGGGGTGGACGTGGACCCGGGCCCCGGCCTCGGCGAACCGCCAGGCGGCGCCGGCGTGGTCGAGGTGGATGTGGGTCAAGAAGACGTCGGTGACGTCCTGGGAGGCGTAGCCAAGGGCCTCGAGTTCCGCCATCACTCGGGAAAAGGCCACCTCGGGCCCGGTCTCGACGAGGGCCACGCCCTCCTCGTGGGGCACGGCGAAGACCGCGATGACCCCTTCCTGCCCCTGCCAGCGGGTGTCGAGGACGTGGATCAAGGCGCCCTCCCCACCGGGTTCCGGAGCGTGCCCACGCCCTCCACCGAGACCTCGACCACGTCGCCCACCGCGAGCGGCCCCACCCCCTCGGGGGTGCCGGTGAGCACCACGTCGCCGGGGTAGAGGGTCATGAAGCGGGAGATGTAGGCGAGGATCCGGGGGACGGAGAAGATCAGGTCGGCGGTGTTCCCCTCCTGGCGGAGCTCGCCGTTCACGTAGGTGCGAACGGCGAGGCGGGAGGGGTCGAGGTCGGTCTCGATCCAGGGCCCGAGCGGCAAGAAGCCGTCCGCCGACTTCGCCCGCACCCACTGGAGGTCGGTCCTTTGCCGATCGCGGGCGGTGACGTCGTTGGCCGCGGTGTAGCCGAGGACGTAGGCGAGGGCCTCCTCCTCGGGCACGTTTCGCATCGTCCGCCCGACCACCACCGCGAGCTCGCCCTCGTAGTGGAGCTCGTTCGTCCAGTCCGGGTAGGGAATCGTGCCCCCGTGGGGAAGGAGGGCGTTCGGCGCGATGAGGAAGAGTCCGGGCTCCGGGGGCGGGGCCTCGCCGCCCATCTCGCGCACGTGGCCGAGGTAGTTCTTGCCCACGGCGATGATCTTGGTGGGCTCAGCGGGGACGAGGAGCTCGAGCGAGGCGAGCTGGTAGCGCTCGCCGGTCCGCTTGCCGAGGGGCCCCTCGGTGGCGTAGACCCAGGGGCCCTCGAGCACGCCGTACTGCCCGCTACCGAAGCGAAGGATCTTCATGCACCCAGTCTACCGGCCAAAAAGGAGCATCTGGAGGGCCCGCGCCCCCATCACGAGCCCCGCGAGAAGCGCCGCCTGGAGCCCCGCGGGGTCGTCCCGGAGCAGGTAGAGAAGGAAGGGAACGGCGGGGATCGCCCCGAAGGGGATGGGGTAGACCCCCCGCCGCACGCGCCGCCAGTAGACGAGGTGGTAGACCGCGGCCACCAGGAGGCCGAGCGCGACCGCGGCCAGGACGGGCCCGGGAGCGTAGACGAGGAAGAAGCCGACGGTGGGGGCGATGCCCCCGCCCCCCTTGAAGCCGAAGAAGACCGGCCAGCAGTGCCCGGCGACCACCGCCGCCGCCATATAGGGAAGGAGCTCGGGCCGGGGCAGGGCGAGGTAGGCGACGAGCGCCCCCTTGGCGGCGTCCAGGACCGCCACCGCCACCCCCCAGAAGGGCCCCAGCCGGCGGAAGCTTCCCGAGCCCCCCGGGAGGTCCTCCCGGCGGATGTCGTAGCCCTTCAGAAGGTAGCCGAGGACCACCCCGAAGAGCACCGAGCCGACGAGGTAGCTAACGAGAACCCAGACCACCGTCACCTCCGAAGAAGGGTCCGAGGGCCAGGCGAAGCGCGGCGGCCAGGGCCTCCTCCCGGGTCATCGCCCCGCCGGAGAAGACCCATACCGCGCCCTTCTCCGCCGCCTCGGGGCCGTAGCGTTCCCTCAGGTAGGGCCCGAGCTCGGTCCCCGCGACGAGCGCCCGGAGGGCCTCCTCGGGAAGCGGGAGGGAGGGCCCCCGGCCAAGCCGA
>JALVVO010000189.1 GCA_027023345.1 Thermaceae bacterium | reverse complement strand
GGCCGGCACCGCGGGGGCGGGGTAGAGGGCGAGCAGGGGCTCGGCCTCGATCCCCAGGATGCCAGCGAGCCGGCGGAGGTGGGCCCGGGTCAGCGCGGGCTCGGGGAGCTCGCCGAAGCGGCAGTCCTCGAGGGCCTCAAGGTAGGCGCGGCTCAGCCGCGCCCGCCGGGCGGCCTCCTCGAGGCTAAGGCCCCGGGCTTCCCGGGCCTGCTTCAACCGCTCGCCGAGTTCGCACACCCTTCCATCTTATCCCGCGAGGGCGCGGGCGATCGCGGCCGCGAGCCGGGCGTTCTCGACGAGGAGCCGGCGGTTCGCCCGGTCGGTCTCGCCGCCGGAGAGCTCGGCGAGCCGCCTTAAGAGGAAGGGGGTGAGGGCCTTGCCGTGGATGCCTTGCGCCCTGGCCTCGCGATTCGCCGCCTCGACCCAGGCCCCGACCTGCTCGAAGGGGAGCCCCTCGGAGACCGGGTTGAAGACGAGCAGCGCCGAGGGGAGCCCGAGCGCGCGCTGGGCTTTGAAGACCGCTGCGGCCTCCTCGGGGCTCTCCACCCGGGCGGGGAGGGAGTAGGGGCTCGTCGGGCTGTGGAAGGCGGGGAGCTGGCTCGTGCGGTAGCCCACCACCGCCACCCCCAGGGTCTCGAGGCGCTCGAGGGTGGCCTCCAGGTCCAGGATGCTCTTCATCCCCGAGCTCACCACCACGATCGGGGTCTTGGAAAGCGCCACCAGGTCGGCGGACTCGTCGAAGGGCGCAAGGTGCACGCCCCCGATCCCCCCGGTGGCGAAGACCGCGATCCCCGCCCGGTGGGCGAGGAAGGCGGTGGCGGCCACGGTGGTGCCGGCGTCCTTCTTGCCGGCGGCGAGGGCGGCGAGGTTCCACAGGCTCGCCTTCTCGGCGTCGGTGTTTTCGGCGAGGGCCTCCAGTTCGCCTTCGGAAAGCCCCACCCGGACCTCGCCCTCGAGCAGGGCGATCACCGCGGGAAGGGCGCCTCCCCGGGCCACCGCGTCCACCATCGCCCGGGCGACCTCTAGGTTCTCGGGCCGGGCCAGGCCGTGGGTGATCACCGTGGACTCCAGCGCCACCACCGGCTGGCCGTTTTCCAGGGCCTCGGCTACGTCGTCGGCGATCCGCACGGCGCCCAGCCTACCAGACGGGTACTTCCGCGTAGTCAGCGGATCTCGACTTCGGCGACCTCGACGCGCACCCGGAGCAGCGCGAAGAGGGCGAGCCCGGCGCCGGAGCCCAGCTCGACCTCGCCCGCGAGCAGGTCGGAGGGGAGCATGACCCCGCCCCAGACCCCGATCCGCTCGCCGTAGTCGTAGCGCCCGGCGCCGGCGAGGAGGAAGGGAAAGGCATCGTTTTCCCCGCCGAAGTAGTACCCACCGCCCAAGGAGGCCCAGCTCCGCGTCCACGGGGTCTCGTCGAACACGAAGCCGAGCTCGCCCGTGGCGAAGGGACCGTAGTAGTCGTATCCGAGCGAAAGGCGCAAAAGCCCTCCTCCGGCGGTTCGGTACTCGGCGAAGGCCCCCACCCCGAGCGGCGGGAGCTGGCCCTCGAGGTCGATCCCGAGCCGGAGCGCCTGGCCCTGGGCCAGGCTTAGGATCAGAAGAAGGAGTAGCGGGGCCCCGCGCATGCCCCGATGCTCGCAGGGCTTCGGTTCAGCGCGGGTTAAACCGCTGCACGAGCCCCACTCCGAGGAGGGCCAGCGCCCCGCCCGCGAGCACCGCCGGCCCCGGCCACTCCCCGAGCCAGACGCCGGCGATCAGGATCGCGAGCACCGGGTTTAAGTAGAGGGTGCTGGCGAGCAGGCTCGCGGGCACCCGGGCCAGCGCCTTGGCCCAGAGGAAGTAGGCGACCGCCCCCGGGAAGACCCCCAGGTAGACCGCGGCGAGGAGCGCGTCCCGGGGAGCCGACCGGACCGCCTCGCCCAGGCC
>JALVVO010000188.1 GCA_027023345.1 Thermaceae bacterium | reverse complement strand
CACCGAGCCCGGCGATCCAGTCGCCGAGCTCGGTGTGCACCCGGTCGGCGACCCCGAGCCCCTGTGCCGCCTCGAGCACCGCGGGGTCGCGGTCGTAGGCGTGGATCTCGGCGGCGAGGAAGCGGCTCTTGAGCGCGAGCGCCACCGAGCCGCCGAGCAACCCGACGCCGAAGACGCCGACCCTACCGTACCGCGGCCGCATCGAGGGTCTTTCCCACCGCCGGGAGGAGCGCCTTGAGCCGGCTCATGAACTCGGCGAACTCCTCTTCGTTGAGCTGCTGGGCCGCGTCGGAAAGCGCCTCCTTGGGGTTCGGGTGGGTCTCGACGATTAGCCCGTCGGCGCCCGCCGCCACGCCGGCGAGGGCCAGCGGCGTCACCCACTCGCGCTTGCCCGCCGGGTGGCTGGGGTCGATCCAGACCGGCAGGTGGGTCCAGGACTTGAGCACCGGCACCGCGGAGACATCCAGGGTGAAGCGGGTGGCCTTCTCGAAGGTGCGGATCCCCCGCTCCACCAGGACGACCCGCTCGTTCCCCTCGGAGAGAACGTACTCGGCGCTCATCAGGAACTCCTCCAGGGTCATGCTCATGCCCCGCTTCAAGAGGACCGGTTTCCCCGAGCGCCCGGCCTCCTTCAAGAGGGCGAAGTTCTGGGCGTTCCGGGCGCCGATCTGGAGCATGTCGGCGTACTCGGCGACGAGCTCGACCTTGTCGGGGCTCGTCACCTCGGTGACCACCGGGAGGCCGGTCTCCCGCCGCGCCTCGGCGAGGATCTTGAGCCCCTCCTCGCCGAGCCCCTGGAAGGAGTAGGGGCTGGTGCGGGGCTTGAAGGCGCCGCCCCGGAGCATCTGGGCGCCGTGGCGCTTGACGTAGCGGGCGGCGGCGAGCGTCTGCTCGCGGGACTCCACCCCGCAGGGCCCGGCCGCCACCATGAAGTGGCCCCCGCCGGTCTTGCCGGTGGGGAACGAAACCACCGTGGGCAGGGGGTGGACCTCGAGGCTCGCAAGCTTATACGGCTTGGAGATCCTGATCACCTCGGCGACGTAGGGCAAGGCCCGGAAGTGCTCCATGATCTCCGGGGTCGGGCCCTTGCCCACCGCGCCCACCAGGGTGGTCTCGACGCCTTGGGAGACGTGGGGACGGAAACCGAAGCGCTCGAGCTCGCGCTTCAGGTCGGCGAGCGCCTCTTCGCCGGCTTCCTTCTTCAATACGATCAGCATGGCTCTACCTCTTCTTACGCTTTTTCTAAGGGGGCCTAGGACCGCGCCGTCTCACCCGGAAAGGGGGGATAGCCCGGATAGCCGTCCTCCACGCCCATCCCCCCTTTCCTCGCGGCGCTCATGCTGCAAACTTATGCCTCCCCGGCCCCGGTGTCAAGCGGGACGACGGCGAGCGTGACCCGGGCGACCGAGATGAGCCGCCCCTCCTCGTCGGCGATCTCCACCTGCCAGACCTGGAGCCGCCGGCCGACGCGGAGCGGCCGGGCCTCGGCCAAAAGCTCGCCGTCCTGCTTTTTTCGGAGGTGGCTTGCGTTTAGCTCGACGCCGAAGGCCACGTGCCCCTCGGGTACGTGGAGGTGGGCGGCGAAGCTCGCGAGGTGCTCGGCGAGTGCGGCGCTCGCCCCGCCGTGGAGGTAGCCGAGGGGCTGGTGGTGGGCGGGGGTGACCGGCATCCGCGCCCGCGCCCGCGTTTCGGAGAGCTCCAGAATCTCGATTCCGAGCGTTTTCCCAAGCCCGCCTTCCAAGTCCATGCGCCGATTATGCCAGGATGGGGGCGTGGAAACGATCGTCTTCCTCCCCGGCTACCTGAGCCCGCCGGCGGGGTTCGCCGCCTTTAAGGAGGCCTTCGCCGGCTACCGGCTCCTCGAGGCCGAGCCCCAGCCCACCCCCTCTCGGGCGGAGGAGGCCTGGCGGGGGCGGATTCCCGAGGGGGCGCACCTGGTGGCCTTCTCCGCCCGAGAGGGGGT
>JALVVO010000187.1 GCA_027023345.1 Thermaceae bacterium | reverse complement strand
GCCCTGGCCCACGCCGGGAACCCCCGCGCCGTCGCCGAACTACAAGCGGCGGTCGAGGCCCTGGGCGGGCGGGTGGATCCCATCGTTCACGACGCCGGCGCCGCCGTCGCCGCCCACGGGGGGCCGGGGTCGGTGGGCCTCATCGTGGACCCCGGGGACGCCTAAAATAGCAGCCATGCGCGTCGTCCTGCAGCGGGCCAAGTGGGGCCGGGTACGGGTCGAGGGCGAGGTGGTCGGCGAGATCGGGGTCGGCCTCGTCGCCCTGGTCGGGGTGCGTCGGGGCGACACCCCGGAGGACGCCGCCTACCTCGCCAAGAAGACCGCGAACCTCCGGATCTTCCCCGACGAGGCGGGCAAGATGAACCGCTCGGTGAAGGAGGTCGGGGGCGAGGTGCTGGCGGTGAGCCAGTTCACCCTCTACGCCGAGACCCGGAAGGGCAACCGCCCCTCCTTCACCGAGGCCGCGGACCCCGCCCTGGGAAGGCAGCTTTACGAACTTTACGTCGAGCTCCTTTTAAAGGAGGGGCTCCACGTGGAGACCGGAGTCTTCGGGGCGATGATGGAGGTCGAGCTCTTGAACGACGGCCCGGTGACGATCCTCCTCGACTCCATGGACCGTACCCGGCCGCGGAGGGCGCGTTGACGCTTAGGGAAAAGCTCGCCGCCGGGCGCTTCGTGGTCACCGCCGAGGTGGACCCGCCCCGGGGAACGGCGATCGAGCGCACCCTGGAGGAGGTGCGCGAGGTCGCTCCCCTGGTGGACGCGGTGAACCTCTCCGACGCCCCGATGGCGAACCTCCGGATGAGCCCCTTCGTCATCGCCCGCTTGGTGGAGGAAAAGACCGGGGTCGAGGCGATCCCCCACCTCACCGCCCGGGACCGGAACACGCTCGCCCTCCAGGCCGAGCTTCTGGGCGCGAGCGCGATCGGGGTGAAGAACGTGCTCCTCCTCGGCGGCGACCCCCCCGAGCGCGGCGACCACCCCTTCGCCAAACCCGTCTACGAGGTGGGGGCGGTCGAGCTGATCCGCCTCGCCGAGGGGTTGAACCAAGGCCGGAACTGGGCCGGGGGCGTGCTCGAGGGAAAGACCGCCCTCTTCCTGGGCGCCGCCGCCAACCCGGGGGCCCGGGACCTCGCCCAGGAGGCCGAGAAGACCCACGCCAAGATCGAGGCCGGGGCGCGGTTCTTCCAGACCCAGCCGGTCTTCTCGCTGGACGAGGTCGAGGCGTTCTTGAAGGCGCTCGGGCCTGTGCCAAAGGGGGTCTTCTTCCTCTTCGGCGTCCTGCCGCTCGTGAGCGCGCGCATGGCGGAGCGGGTCGCCGCCTGGGCGAGGGTGCCCGGGGCGCTCGTGGCCGCGCTCGAAAAGGAAGGCGCCGCCGCCGGCTACGCCTGGGCCCGGCGCACCGTGGCCGAGCTCCGTGCCGCCGGGATGGCCGGCGTACACCTCTTCCCCCTAGGCCGCCCCGGCCGGGTGGCCCGGGTGCTTCACTCGGCGTCGTCCTCGGGAGCGGAGCAGCCGGGGTCGTAGGGCCAGTCGGCGAGGCCGTCTCCGTCGTCGTCCCGCCCGTTCAGGCAGGCGTAGAGCTCTAGCGGGGGGCCGCTCAGGTCGGGGAAGGCGTCGGCCTGGCCCTCGATCCTTTTCGCCAGGTCGGGCTCGTCGCGGTAGGCCCCGGCGAAGGGCCGGTGGGAGAGGAAGACGGTGTAGCCCATCCGGGCGAGCCGCCGGACGTGGGCGGCGACGTCGCCGAGCTCGGGCCAGGGGTAGACCCAGGCCCAGACCGCCGCCCCCGGGTTCAGGTAGCTGGCGAGCACCGGGGCCCGCTCGATCCTGTTCCGGTCCAGGTCGCTGTCCTCCCGGTAGCGCTGGAGGAAGATCGCCGCCCGGCGGTGGTAGAGGTCGGTCTGGAGCTCGGCGGCCACGGCGATCCCCGGCCAGCGCTCGTGAAGGTCCCCGAGCCAGCCGAGTGCCGCCCCCTCCTCCATCCGGGCGTAGGCGTCGAGCCCCACCGCGTCGGGGCCAAGTTCGGCGGCCGCTTGCACCTCGGCCAGGGCCCGGGTGCGGTCGCCCTCGCGGTCTGGACGGTAGGGGCGGTCGCGGGCCGGGATCCAGGCCCCCACCGGGAGGGGGGCGCCGTCCTCCCCGAGCGGCATCATCCCGGCGATCCCCCACCAGAGCGCGACCCGGAGCCCGGCCGACCGGAGGCGGGCGATCGCCGGCCCCACCGCGTCGGCCATCCCCGGTTCGAAGCCGGTGGCAAAGGGGTAGGGGATCTCGTCGTACATGGGGTGGTCGCGGGGCACGTAGTACTGCCCAGTGAGCCCGTGCAGCATCGCCCCGGCGTAGCCCCGCCGGGGAAGCACCCGGGCCAGGCCCTCCGCCACCCCCGCGATCGGCAGGTAGGCCCTTCCCTCCTCGTCCAGGTCGTTGTAGTACCAGGACCACCCGCGGGGGTTTCTCGCCTCGGTGTTGCCCGGGTAGGAAAGGGCGATCCAGGCCCGGGGCCGCGGGTCGCGCGGGGACGCGGTCGGGTGGGAGAAGCGGCGGTCGAGGAAGGCCTTGTAGGGGGCCAGGGTCAAGAGCCAGTAGCGGTCGGGGGCGAACCGCACCGCGACCACGAACCGGTAGGAGGCCCCCGGCGGCACCCGGCCGAGGTCGGGATCGAAGGCGAAGACGTAGTCCCAGCCGTCCGAGCGAGCCACCACCCGGGTGCGGGGGTAGAGCTTGTCTTTCTTGACCTCCCGCACTCCCACTGGAGCGCCGGAGTCGCGGTAGGCCAAAAAGTCGTAGATCAGCGCCGCCCCCACCGCGTGACGGCCGTCGCTGGCAACGACGACCGGGGCGTAGGCGCCGTTGGTCTCGGCCCCGTAGAGGGGGTCGCTCTCGTAGGGGACGATCCGTCCCCCGGCGTCCCGGTAGCGAAACCAGCCCGCCGCCGGCACCAGGTAGCCGCCGTGGCCGATCTCGTCGGCGAGCCACCGCCTCTCGCGGTAGAGCTTGTAGGGGTTTAGAAGCCAAAGGCCGTCGGCGGCGGCGAGCCGGACCCCGGGAACCACCAGGTCGGGCATCGGGACCCGCTCGCCGGTGGGGTTTTCCACCCGGTAGACGAGGTCGAACCCCCCAGGACGGGGCACCGCCTCGACGCCTACCCGCAGGCCGCCGCCCCGAGGAACGAAGAGCGGCGCGCCGCCGGCGTCCAAAAGGACCTCGCTCCCGCGCCGCACGCGGAGCGGGGGGCCCGGGTCCACGGCGAGGTCCTGATAGAGGTAACGGGCGTCGCCCTCGGGCGGCGGCAGGGCGGGCGGGGCCCCGCGGCAGGCGGCGAGCCCGAGGAGCAGGAGGGCGAGGGCGAACCGCACGCCGCAGTTTACCGCAAAGAGTTCAAAAAGGCGGGGCGGCTCTAGCCGCCCCGCGCGAGGGGACCGCGTTAGGCGGTCTTTTTCTTCTTGTCGAGGATCCCGGCGAGCTCCTGGAGCCTCCGCCAGTTCTTGAGCCGGTCCTCGTTGGCGGCGAGGAGCACCTCGTCGGGGTTGCCGTCCTTGTCGAAGTGCTTGGCGAAGCGGCCCTCGGTGCGGGCGAAGTCGATGAAGGTGAAGGGCTTTTTGGTCTTGGGGTCGATGTACCAGTCGTCGTAGATCGCGGGGTTCCCCTTTAAGTCGAGCCGCTCGGAGATGCGCTCGCCCTTCCTGGGGTCGTAGATGAAGACCGGGAAGGTGCGGGAGAGCACCGCGAGCTTCGCCTGGTGGGCGGACATGTTGTCGCCGACGCCGTGCTCGGGCTGGCAGGTGGTGTAGACGATCACCACCGAGGGCCCCTCGTACTCGTTGGCGGCGAAGACCGCCTTGTAGAAGTGGTTGAAGTGGGCGGCGGTGGTCTGGGCCACGAAGACGTCGGGGTGCATCATCAGGATCTCGCCGATCTCCTTGCGGTGCTCGGTCTTCCCCTTGAGCACCTTGCCGAAGGCGCTCATCTTGGTCTCCTGGCCCAGGTAGGTCGCGGTCGAGGCCTGGCCGCCGGTGTTGGAGTAGACCTGGGTGTCGAGGACGATGACGTTGATGTCCATCCCCGAGGCGAGCATGCGGGAGAGCGCCTGGAAGCCGATGTCGAACATCGCCCCGTCGCCGCCCACGACCCAGAGCTTCTTGTCCTTCCAGCCCATCTGGTCCCAGCGCATGCGGATGCCCATGGCGTCGGTGGCGGCGTTCTCGAAGAGGGAGTTGGTCCAGGGGACGACGAAGGGATTGTAGGGGTAGGTCGAGGAGTAGACGGTGTTGCACCCGGTAGCGGCCACGATGCCCCAGTTCTTGCCGTAGTAGAAGGCGTTCGCCGCCGATAGCATCCGGAGCGCGGTGGCCTCGCCGCAGCCCGCGCAGCTCCCCGCCCCGCCGACGAAGAGGTGGGTCTCCTGATCGAGCATGATGTCGATCGGGGTACGCTCGTTGATGTAGACCCGCGGGGTGTTGGGGAGCGACTCGAAGAAGGCGAAGGCTTCCTTGTACTCGGGGACGGTGCCCTCGGTCTTCTCGATCATCGCGAGGGCGTCGTCGTTGCAGACCTCGACGCACTCGCCGCAGCCCTTGCACTTGGTGGGGTCCACGAAGATCGCGAAGTAGCCGGGCTCGTTGCCCTTCTTCTGGGGCAGGTCGTAGAACTTCCGGGTCTTCGCGAAGTGGGCCCGCATCCGCTCCCGGGTCTCGGGGTCGTCGATCTTTTGGAGCTCTTTTTCGAGCTGGCTCTCGGGGACGACCTTGGCCAGGATCGCGGTGTCCGGGCACTCGGTGACGCACTCCATGCAGCCGGTGCACTTGTCGGCGTAGTACTCGGGGATCTCCGGGGCGATGTAGGAGAAGTCGCGGTAGACGCCGGTACCCGGCGCGATCAGGCTGCGGGCGACGCCGAGGTCGGCGGGGAGCTCGGCGTCGGCGACGCCCTGGTTGTAGGCCTCGACGACGGCCTTGAACTCCTCGTTGTAGCGGTCGATGTCAAGGGGCTCGGGCTCGGGGAGGACCTCGAGCTCAAGCTCGAGCTCGCCGGCCTCGAACTTGCCGGACTTCATGCCACCACCTCCTTGGGCTCGCGCGCGATGACCTCGGCGGGCACCTCGATGAGCTCGGAGTAGCCGCGCCGGATCGCGGTCATGTTGTCCCGGACCACCTGCTCACCGCGCTTGCCGAAGTACTTGCGGATCACCTTCTCGATCCGCTCCCAGAGCTCCTCCTCGCTGATCTTCGCCCGCTCGAAGAAGGGCGCGATCTTGAGGTAGGAGCCGAGCAGGACGATGCCCTGCATCCGCTGCACCAAATCCGGCCGGGTGGCCACTTCATGGGCGATCTTGATGGTGTCGATGGCGAAGAGCCGGTAGCCCCGCTCGCGGATGAGCTCGCGGGCGTACTTGGGCACCGTGGCCCAGATCTCCTCGGGGTCGGTGTGCCTGGACTGCAGCCAGATCGCGCCGCCGTCGGCGAGCCCCACCAGGGGATTGGTGTACTGCAGCGCCCGCGGATCGTTGATCGCCACCATCTCGACGTAGCGGAGTTCGCTCCGCACCCGCACCGGTTCCTCGGCCACCCAAAGGTAGTAGTTGGTGGGCAGGCCCTTCTTCTCCGAGCCGTACTTGGGGAAGGCCTGGACGAAGAGCCCGAAGAGGTCGGCGGTGACGCTCGCGATCACCTTGTTGGTGGTCACCGAGCCGTAGCCGCCCACCGAGTAACCGCGGAGACGGAAGGTGCCGGGCTCGGTGATGTCGGGGTCCTCCTTGGGCTCAAGCGCCAGCGGGTGCTTGATGTTGAGGGCGAAGTACCGCCGGTCCTTGTTCCCCTCCTTCATGTGCTCGAAGGTGGCGATCACGTCGGCGGGGCGGACGTCGCGGCCCCCGAGGCCGGCGGCGCCGCCGTAGAAGGTGGGAAGCCGGTCCACCTTGAGCTCGGGGAAGCCGGGGTAGCCGTCGGTGGCGTCGGCGAAGGCGGCCTTGATCTCCCGGAGCATGGGGTTCGACTCGGCCAGGGGCTCGTCGGTGCGCTCGAGCACGGCGAAGGCCTTGGTGTGCTTGAGCGCGTCCACGATCCGCGCCCCGGGGAAGGGCCTGAAGGACCGGACGTAGAGCGCCCCCACCTTCTCGCCCTTTTCCCGCAGGTAGTCCACCACCGCGTACACCGTGCCGATCATGCTCCCGGTGGCCACCACCGCGTACTCGGCGTCCTCGAGGCGGTAGGGCTCGACGAAGTCGTAGCAGCGCCCGGTGAGTTGGCAGAAGAGGTCGAAGGCCTCCTCCATCGCCGGCACCAACCGGGCGTAGAAGGCCCGCTGGGCGATCCGGCCCTTCATGTAGGAGTCCTGGTTCTCCACCGGACCCGAGAGAACGGGGTGCTCGGGGTCAAAAAGGCTCTTTAGCTTCTCCTTGGGGTCGCCGACGAACTCCTTCATCAGCTCGGGCTCGGGGAGCCGGAAGTTCTCGACCGTGTGGGTGACGAGGAACCCGTCCTGGGCCACGATGAACGGCACCAGCGCGGCCTCCCCTGCCCGCCGAGCGATCAGGGCCATGTCGGCGACCTCCTGGGCGCTCGCCGCGAAGAGGATGCCCCAGCCGGTGTCGGCCACGGCGTAGACGTCGTCGTGGCCGGCGTGGATGTTCAGCGCCTGGCTGGTGAGCGCCCGGGCGCCGATGTGGAAGACCATCGGCAGGCGCTTGCCGCTGATGACGTGGAGCACCTCCTTTTGCAGCACGAGCCCTTGGCTTGCGGTGAACGAGCTCACCCGTCCCCCGGCGAGGGCAAACCCCTCGGCGGCGGAGCCCGCCGAGTGCTCGCTCTCGGGCTCGAGGAACGTCAGGGGCTCGCCCCAGAGGTTGGTGCGACCGTTCGCCACGGCCACCTGGTAGCCGTAGCCCATGTTGGTTGAGGGGGTGATCGGGTAGGCGATCCCCGCCTGGGAGACGTGGGTCTCGACCCAGACCGCGGCCTCCGACCCGTCCCCGGTGGTGGGGATGCCAGGAAACCGAACCTCGCTCATCTTCCCTCCTTTCGCGCGGGAAGCCCCCGCGCCACCCGGCTTACCCTACACCCAACCGAGGGCGCGGGTTCCCATCCCAAGGCACATTGGACCACCGCCCGCGGGGGACCCGTGTCCCCGCTAGCGGCGGCGCTTCTTGCCCCCGGACTCCTTCTTCTCGCCCTGCCACTCGCCGAAGTAGACCCGGTTCACGGTGAGCTTGACCGGGCGCTCGGGGCGGTCCTTGCCCTCGGGGGGGCCGACCACGCGGCGCTTCTTCTTCTTCTCGCCGTTCTTTTCCGCCAACGTCTTCACCTCCTCGGCGGGCGCCAGATCCACCTGCCGGAGCGCGGGGTTCGCCCCAACGATCTGGACCCAGAGCTTTTCTCCGAGCCGGATCCTCCGGCCCGTTCGTTCCCCAAGCAAGCTGAGCGTCTCGGGATCGTAGACATAGAAGTCGTCCCCGAGCGACTCCTTCCGCACGAGCCCCTCGACCCCGTTGGGCAAGAGGACGAAGAAGCCAAAGCTCTGGACCCCGCTGACCGTTCCCTCGAAGACCTCGCCGAGATGGTCGCGGGCCCAGCGGGCCTGGTGGTACTTGGCGAGGTCCCGCTCGGCGGCCTCGGCGAGCCGCTCGCGGACCGAGGCGTGCTCGGCGACCTGGGGGAAGGTGCGGCGCCAGCGCTCGAGCTTCTCCTCCGAAAGCCGACCCCGGATCATCGCCTTCACCACTCGGTGCACGACCAGGTCGGGGTAGCGGCGGATGGGGCTCGTGAAGTGCAGGTAGTCCCGGAAGGCGAGGCCGAAGTGGCCGAGGTTCTCCTCGGCGTAGCGGGCGAGCTTCAAGGAGCGGAGGAGGAGCGTCGCCACCACCTCGGCCTCGGGCCGGCCGGCGGCGGCCTTGAGCACCTTCTGGTAGGCCGCCGGGGTGGGGGCCTCGAGGCGGTAGCCGAGCCGGGCGAGGGCCTCCGAGAGCTCGCGGAAGCGGTCCTCGCTGGGGTCCTCGTGGACCCGGAAGAGGGCGGGAAGGCCCCGCGCCTCGAGCTCGCCCGCCACCAATCGGTTGGCGAGGAGCATCAGCTCCTCGATCAGGCTCCGGGCCTTCTCCTCCTGGATCGGGATCAGGTGCACCTCGCCCTTGGGGCCCAGCTCGACCTTGACCTCGGGGAAGTCGAAGAAGATCGCCCCCTCGGCCTCGCGCCGGGCGCGAAGCCGCTGGCTGAGCAGAAAGAGCGTCCGCACGTCCTCGGCCAAGGGCCGCAGCGCCTCGCCGGGAGCGGCCCCCTCCAGGAAGGCCTCGACCTCGGCGTAGGTGAGCCGGGCCCGGGAGCGGATCACGCTCTCCACCAAGCGGTGCCCCAGCACCCTCCCCTCCCGGTCCAGGCGCACGAGGACCGAGACCGCAAGCCGGTCCTCCCCCGGCACCAGGGAGCAGACCCCGTTCGAGAGCACCTCGGGGAGCATGGGGAGGACGCGCCCCGGCAGGTAGACCGAGGTCCCCCGGGCAAAGGCCTCGCGATCGAGGGCCGAGCCCTCCTTGACATAGTGGGCGACGTCGGCGATGTGGACGCCGACCTCGAAGGTGCCGTCCTCCAGACGGCGGAGGTGGATGGCGTCGTCAAAGTCCTTGGCGTCGGCACCGTCTACGGTGAAGACGGGGAGGGCCCGGAGGTCCTCCCGGCGGTCGAGCTCGGGCCCTAAGGGTGCCCGCGCCGCTCGCCGGGCCTCGGCCAGGACCTCTTCGGGAAACGCCTCCCGAAGGTCGTGCTTCAGGATCACCGCCCGGGTTTCGGCCTCGACGTCGTCCCCACCCACCCCCAGGCGCTCGAGGAAGACGCC
>JALVVO010000186.1 GCA_027023345.1 Thermaceae bacterium | reverse complement strand
ACCCGCAACCGGGGCGCTACCGCGAGGTCATCGCCGCCCCCGGGGCGCCGCTCTCGCACCCCAGGCTCCAGGTGCTCGCCGCGCCGGTCATCGGCGAGGCCGAGCTCGCCTACCGGGAGGGCCGCGCCGAGATCCTGGGGGTGACCGGCACCGCTGGCAAGACCTCGACCACCCACTACCTCGCCCACGTGCTCCGGGCCGCCGGGATCCCGGCCGAGCCCGGGGGCAACACCGGCACGCCGCTCGTGGACGTGGTGGACCGAACCGAGGTGGCGGTGGCCGAGCTCTCGAGCTTCCAGCTCGAGCGGATCCAGGGGTTTCGGCCCCGGGTGGCGGTGCTCTTGAACCTCGGCGTCGACCACCTCGACCGGCACAAGACCCTCGAGGCCTACCACCGGGCCAAGCTCCGGATCCTCGAAAACATGACCGCCGAGGACGCGGTGGTCTACAACGCGAGCGACGCCAAGATCGCCCGGGCGGTGGCCGCGGTTCCGGCGCGGACCTACCCCTTCTTCCCCGGCCCCGACGCCGACCGGGCGAACCGCGAGGCCGCCCGCCTCGCCGCCCAGGCCTACCTCGAGCTCCGGGGCCTCCCCTACGACCCTGCCCGCCTCGCCGAGGCCGCCCGGAAGGCCCCCGGCGTCCCCGGCCGCTTCGAGGCCTTCCACCGGGCGGGCAGGATCGTCTTCATCGACGACTCGATCGCCACCCGCACCCTCGCGGTGGAGGCCGCGCTCAAGCGGGCCCCGGCGCCCGTCGCCTGGATCCTCGGCGGCCTCGACAAGGGCGCCCAGCCCGAGCGGCTCCGGCCGCTCGTCGAGCAGAAGGTGGCGGTGATCCTGGCCATCGGCAAGGACGGCGCGCGGCTCGCCCGGCCCTTCGCCGGCTCGGTCCCGGTGGTGGTCATCGAGGAGCGGGGCAAGGCGGCGCTGGTCCGGGCGGTGAGCGAGGCCCTCGCCTGGATCGAGGAGGGCAGCGTGCTGCTCGCGCCCATGGCCGCCTCCTTCGACATGTTCCCGAACTACCAGGCCCGCTCCCGGGCCTTCCGGGAGGCGGTGGAGGAGGTGCTATGGACCCCCTCCTCCTCCTGAGCCAGGCCCTGCTCTCCGCCCTGGGGGCGAACGCGGTGGCGGCGAGCGCCCCCGAGCTCCTCCCCGGGCACCTCCTGCGCCTCAGCCTCGCCTTCCTCGCCGCCTTCGTGGCCGCCCGGATCCCCCTCCGGCTCTGGGTCCGCGCCGGGCTCTACCTCTACCTCTTGAGCCTCCTGCTCCTCGTGCTCACCCTTTTCGTGGGCGAGGAGATCAACGGCGCGCGGCGCTGGATCAACCTCGGCGGCTTCAGCCTCCAGCCCTCGGAGTTCGCCAAGCTCTCCCTCGTCCTCTACCTCGCCGGCTACCTCGCCCGGCACGGCACCGACCACCCGATCTCCGGGCCGGTCTTCCTGATCGGGCTGGGGGTGGCGGCGGTGGCGCTCGAGCCCGACTTCGCCGGCGCCCTCTTCCTCCTCGTCCTCGCCTTCCTGCTGTTCTTGGCCGTGGGCGTGCCCCTCCGGCGCATCCTGGCCATCGGCGCCGCCAGCGGCCTGGTCGCCCTGGCCACCCAGGGCCTCTACCTCAGCCACTACCGGCACGTGCTCGAGCGGATCCACGCCTTCCTCACCCAGGGGGGCGGGTCCTACCAGATCGAGCGGGCAAAGGCGGCGATCCTCGCCGGCGGCCTCTTCGGCCAGGGCCCGGGGGCGGCGATGCCCTACGTCCCCTACGCCTACAACGACATGGCCTTCGCCGCGCTGGCCTTCGCCCTGGGAGGGCTCGGCGTGCTCCTGCTCTTTGGCGCCTACACCCTGGTGCTCGGGCGCGGCCTCCAGATCGCCGCCCGCACCGAGGGGGCGACCAGCGTGGTGGCGCTGGGGGCGACGACGACGATCCTGCTCGCCGCCACCCTCCACGTCGCCGTCGTCCTCGGCCTGCTCCCCCCC
>JALVVO010000185.1 GCA_027023345.1 Thermaceae bacterium | reverse complement strand
CCCTCCGCCGCCCCCGCCGAGAGCCTGAAGGCCGGGGTGCTCGCGAACCTCGCGAACCCCCACATGTACCTCTTTTGGTTCGCGGTGGGCACGCCGATCCTGGCGAGCCTCGGGAGCCGGGCCGTTCTCTTCCTCCTGGGCTTTTACCTCACCCTGGTGGGGAGCAAGGTCCTCGTCGCCCTCTTCGCCGGCCGGATGCCCGCCCTCGGCCGGGTCGCCGAGCTCTTCCTCGCCCTCGCCGGAGCCTGGCTCATCCTTCGCTCGCTTGCGCCCTGAGCTGGTCCCAGGGGAAGTCGTCCAGGGGATAGAAGCGGTCGGCCTGCTGGGCGAGCCGGTAGGAAGAAAGGGCGTGGAAGGTGGTGTTCTCCACCTGCATGCCCATGTCCTGGATCACCCGGACCACCTCGGCGAAGTCGCCGTCGCCGGAGACCAGGATGGCAACGTCGAAGGCGCGGGCGTAGGCGAGGCGGAGCATGTCCACCGCCAGCTGGATGTCCACCCCCTTCTCCACGAAGCCCTCGGCCCGGCGCTCGAGCCGCCCGAGCCGCACCGAGACGTAGGGCACCCGCCGGAGGTAGTTGAGGAAGCTCTGGTGGGCCTTGGCCGCCGGGTCCTCGGGGGGAAGGGGGGCGTTGTAGTAGTAGGCCCTGAGTAGCCTCCGCCCGGCCACCAGGAGTTCGATAAACCGCACAAAATCGAGGCGATAATCCGAGGCCACCTCGCTCACGAGGCCCTTATACAGGTTGCTGCCGTCAATAAATATCGCGACCTTTTCCATAACGAGCCCGCCGGGCCTGCAAGCTCAGCCTACGCTTTGGAACGCGGATTTCGCAAGTCGAGCCTCCGGACGAAGGGGGAAAAACGCGCGCGATCGCCGCCGTCCCGGGAAAAACTGCCAAAACCGGGGCCTCCGGCTAGCGCCGGGCCTCCACCACGTAGGGGGCGAGCACGGTCCCCGGGTAGTAGTGGCCGAGGATCGCCCGCCAACCGTAGCCCCGCTCGGCCAGCCCCTTCGCCCCCCACTGGGAGAGGCCCACGCCGTGGCCCGAGCCCTGGCCGACGAAGGTCCAGCCGTCCTCCAGCCGGGCGAGCGTCGAGGGCAGGCCCAGGGCGCGGAGGAAGGCGGTGACCTGGGGGGTGCGGAGCACCGCCGTGCCGCCGCTCCCCCGCACCCGGAGGGCGCCGATCCGCCCCGACTCGGTGCGCCCGAGCACCTCGAAGCCGGCCACCTGCCCGAGCTCGATCCCCAGGCGCGAGAGCGCCCGCCGGACCGCCTCCGCGTCCGGCGTCAGGCGCCAGAGGCGGGCCCGGGTGTAGGGGTCGGGCTGGGTCCGGAGGTAGGGGTAGGCCTTGCCCCAGACCTCGCGGCTCGAGGCCGTCCGCCCCCCGGAGTCGGCGTGGTAGACGGCCTTGACCGGCCGGCCGCGGTAGGCGAGGAGGCGGCCACGGGTGGCGCGGATCGCCGCCCGGTAGCGGGGGTTCGCCTCCACCCGGCCGAGGTAGACCTGGCAGCGGCTGGTCGCGCAGAGGTCGTAGTCGGGGTCGCTCCCGAGGCGCGAGAGGGCGTAGGTGCGGGCGATCACCGCCTGGGCCTTGAGCGCCTCCAGGGGGAAGGAGGCCGGCATCTCGCCGGGTAGGACGCCCTCGAGGTAGGTCTCGAGCTCGACCACGTTGATCCAGAGCGCCCCGCCGTCCCGCGCCAGCACGCGCAGGAAGCCGGGGTAGCGGCGGCCCGCGACCTCGAGGTCCCCGCTCCGGGGCACGAACGAGAGCCGGTCCCCGACCGGCTTCCCCTCCAGCCAGAGCTGGCCGCGGAGGTAGCGGACCCGGTAGCTCGCCCCCTCTCCCCGGGAGAAGAGCACCCCCGCCGGGCCCCAGACCGTGTGGCCGCCGAGGAGCCGCACCTCGCCCTCGGGGGCCCGGAAGAGCAGCACCCGGAGCTCCAGGGCGCTGGCCAGGGAAAAGAGCCAAAGGAGCGCTACCAGACCGCGCA
>JALVVO010000184.1 GCA_027023345.1 Thermaceae bacterium | reverse complement strand
CCGCCTCCTTGGGGGGAGCCTCCGCCACCTCGGGCTTCTCCGCCGCCGGCGGCGGGGGCGCCTCCTCGGGCGCCTTGGTGACCAGGAAGGGCAAGGGCAGGATCTCGAGCGCCCGGGCGCTCGCCGAGGTGGCCGCCTTGGCCTTTTCCGCCGGCACCGGCTTGGGCGGGGGCGGGGGCGGGCCGACCTCGGCGGCTTGCTGCCCCTGGGTGTAGAGCACGTACCAGGCCGCCACCGCCGCAACCAGGAGGAGCACGGCGATCAGGATCTTGGCTCGAGGGCTCGGCTTCACGGTCCCTCCTCCCCGCCCTTACCCCGGTAGACGTAGAAGCGTACCGTCAGGCTGGCGCCGATCCGGGGGTTGAGCTCGTTCTGCTCGGCTACCGTCAGGTTGACGCCGTTGATCGAGCTGTAACGCTTGAGCGACTCCAGCCGCTTCAGGTAGGCGTAGAGTTCGGGGAAGGGCGCCTCCATCCTGAGGCCCACGTCCACGCTCGCGACCTCGGCGATCTCGCTCTGGGCCGGGCTGCGGGTGAGCGAGTCCAGGGTCACCCCGGTCTCCTTGGCGTTCTTCGAGAGCAGGTCGAGCACTTCGTAGAACTTTTCCTCCTTGGGCAGCGCCGCCATGAAGCTCTGGATCTCCTTCTGCAGGGCGGCGATGCGTTCCCGGAGCTGGGGCAGCCTCCTTTTGGCGGCGAGGCCCTTGTTGCGCTCGATCTCGAGCCGCTGGATCTCCTGCTCGGCCGCCACGATCTGGGCCTGGGTGGGCTTGAGCCAGAAGTAGTACCAGAGGACACCGAGAAAGAGGAAGACCCCGATGACGATCAACGCCAGCGTGCGGGAGTCGAGCTTATTGAGAGCTTTCATGCTTTTCCTCCCCGCTTGCCTCCGGCGGCTTCACCACCACGCCCACCGCGGCGCTGAAGCTGTAGATCCCGGTCTTTTTGTCGTAGCTCGCGTTCTGGAAGTTGATGCCGAACCCGGGGTCGGTTTCGAAGGTGTGTACGAAGTCGATAAGCGCCCGGTCGGAGGCTGCCTCGCCGCGCAAGGTGAACTCCACCTGGGCAGGTACGCCGTAGGTCTGCTGGGCCCGGTCCGGGTCGATGGGTCTTGCGTTGATCGAGGCCAGGCTCACCGAGAGCCGCCCGCCCCGCTTGGGGAGGCGGCGCAGGAAGTTGGCCAGGTACTCGGACCAGGGTTTGAAGGTGGCCCGAACCTCGCGGGCAACGCTGGCGATTTCCTCCAGCTCCTTGCGCTTTCGCTCGAGCTTGCGATACTCGTTCACGTAGGGGCGCAGGATCTGGACCTCGGCGCGGAGCTGGTCGCGCTCGTTCAAGCGGGCGTTGAGCGTGCTCTGCGTTTGGACGGTGACGTACCCCGCCACGCCCAGGATGAGGAGCGGAACCACGATTGCGGCGGTGCGCCACCAGTCCGGCCCCACGCGGCGCCGCAAGCCCTTGGGGAGCAGGTTCAGGTTAACCAACGCGTTTCACCCCCCGGAGCGCCAGCCCCACCGGGACCACGAACTCGGGCCCGAGCTCCTGCAGCATGAGGGTGTCGAAGCGGCTGGCGCTGATCTTGACGTTTTCCCAGGGGTCGACCTCGGAGAAAGTGATGCCGAGCGCGTCGGAAAGAAGCCCTTTGAGCCCCTTGAGTTTGCTGCCGCCCCCGGCGATGTAGGCCTGGTCGAGGTTCTCCTCGCCGAACTGCGACTTGAAGAAGTCAAGGCTTCGGCGGACCTCGGTGGTGAAGTCGATCAGGATGGTGCGGATGGCGTCGTAGATCTCGGCCGGGCTGGGGCGGTCCTTGGGGGCCTCGAGCTCGAGCAGCGCCTCCTCGTCCTCGGTGGAGAGGGTGGCGAGGGCGTACTCGCGCTTGACCTCCTCGGCCTGCTCCGGTTCCATACCGAAGGCCCGGGCGATGGCCTGGGTGAAGTCGCGGCCGGCTACGCGCAGCGTGCGCACCAGGAGGGGGCGGTCGCCCCGGAGAAAGACCAGCGAGGAGGACTCGGCCCCGACCTCGAGGTAGAGGGTGACCGGCTTCTCCCCGTCCTCCCGGGGGGCGAGCCGGGGCTCGAGCGCCCGCAAGCCGGCGAAGGGCTTGAGGTCCACGACCAGGGGCTCGAGCCCGGCGGCGAAGAGCGTTTCCACCAGCTGCACGACGGTCTCTTCCTTGGCCGCGGCGAGGACGACCTCCATCTCCTCGCCTTCCTCGAGCTCGGCCGGGTCGTCGAGCAGGTCGAAGTCGAGGACCACCTCCTCCAGGGGGAAGGGGATGTAGCGCTCCGCCTCCCAGCGGATCGCCTCCTTCAGCTCCTTCCGCTCCATCCGGGGGACCTTGATGATGCGGGTGATCGTGACCTGGTTGGCCAGCGCGGTGATCACGTGTCGCTTGCGCGTGTTTGCTTCCTTGACGAGCTCGCGGACCTCCTCCGCTAGCGCGCTCGGGTCCGCGATCAGGCCTTCGTGGAAGAGCCCCCCCGGGGTCGGGCGGATGGCGAAGCTTCGGAGCTGGGACCCGTGGCCGCCAAGCTCGACGAGCTTCAGGTTGGCGGCGCCGATCTCGAGCCCCAGGGCTTCGCTGCGGCTACGGAAGAGGTCATTGAGTACCGAGTCCACGCTGGCCTCCTAGCATACGGCTTCTTAGCCTACCACGAGCTTTTCAGACTCCAGGGGAATTTTGCAAGGCCTGAATGACGGCGTCGGTGAACTCTTCGGTGGTCGCCCTCCCTCCCAGGTCCGGCGTGCGGGGGCCCTCGGCGAGCACCCGGTCCACCGCCGCTTCGATCTTCCGGGCCACCTCGGGTTCGCCCAGGTGATCGAGCATCATCGCGGCCGAGAGGATGGTGGCGGTGGGGTTGGCGATGCCCTTGCCGGCGATGTCCGGAGCCGAGCCGTGGACCGGCTCGAAGATCGCCGCCCGGTCGCCGATGTTCCCGCTGGGCGCGATGCCGAGCCCCCCGACGAGCCCGGCGGTGAGGTCCGAGAGGATGTCGCCGAAGAGGTTCTCCATCACCAGCACGTCGAACTTTTGGGGTTCCCGGACCAGCCGCATGGCGCAGGCGTCCACGATGACCTCCTCCACCTCCACCGTGGGGTGGCGCTTGGCGGCGTCGTGGGCGGCTTCGAGGAAGAGCCCGTCGGAGAGCGGCAGCACGTTCGCCTTGTGCACCAGGGCGAGCTGGCCCCGCCGGCGTTCCGCGAGCTTGAGCGCGTACTCGGCGATGCGGTAGCTGGCCTCGTAGGTGATCACCCGGTCGGCGATGGCCACCTTGCCCCGGGCGTAGAGCCGCTCCTGCTCGACATAAAGCCCCTCGGTGTTCTCCCGGACCACCACTAGGTCGGTCCCGGGGACCGCCCCCGGCACGGGGTGGTACTTGGCCGGGCGGACGTTGGCGTAGAGGTCCAGCCGGCGGCGCAGGTAGCGGATGGCCCCGAAGAAGCCGGGGACCTTCTTGGTCGGGCTGGTGGCGGCCCCGAAGAGGGTGGCGTCGGTGGCCAGGATCTTCTCCACCGTTTCCTCGGGGACCGAGGTCCCGTACTTCTGAAAGGTCTCCCATCCGGCCTCGGCCTCGATGAAGACCAGGGGGAGGCCGGTGGCCTCGAGCACCCGTCGGGCCGCGGGAACCACCTCGTGCCCGATGCCGTCGCCTTCGATCAAGGTAATGCGGTAGGGGTTCTTAGCCATCGCGCGTCACCGCGCCCATCCTACGTCGTTTCCCCTGCTGCCCGACCTCGTAGGCGGCGAGGGCGACGCCCAGGAGGATCAGCACGTCGCCCACGCTGATGACCTGGTGGCGCAGGGGAAGGACGTCGCCCAGCCACCAGAGCGGGGCTCCGGGTTCGACGAGGACGTGGAGGCCGTCCCCCCGCTCCTTGAGGATGGGGATCGCCCGGGCGATCCCCGCCCGGCGCAGGGCCTCGGCGGTGACCGGCATCTGGCCCCCGTGGGTCAGGATGGCCAGCGAGTTCAGGGCGAAGCCGATCGCGACCAGCCAAAGCCCCCGCAGGTGGAGGTTTTTCAAGAGGCCGTAGGCGATGAGGGCGAGGGCCAGGAGCTCGAGCCCGCTTCCCCAGGGGACCGGAGGCAACCGGCCGGCGAGCGCGAATCGCTTCGTCGCCGCCTCCAGCAGGGCGGCGGCGACGAAGACCCAGCCTGCCCTCAGCTCGGCTTCGACGAAGTCTTGGAGTCTTGCCCCTCGGAGGAGGGTTGCGACAACTCCAACCACGACGGCTGCTGCGAATATTTCCGTAGGAACACCTCCCGGTCGCGCCAAACGGGGTCCTTCTGCCAGAGCTCGTGAAAGAGCTCGACCAGCTTAGGGTCGAACTGCTTGGCGGCGTTGTCGAGCACCTCCTGGAGGGCCTCCTCCGGCGACTTGGCCGCGCGGTAGGGGCGGCCTGCGGTCATGGCCTCGTAGGCGTCGGCCAGCGCGACGATGCGAGCCCACAGGTGCGTTTTCTCGCCGGGTAGGCCGTCCGGGTAGCCCTTGCCGTCCCAGCGCTCGTGGTGGTGGCGGACGATGGGCAGGATCTCGCGAAAGAGCGAGGCGCCCTTGAGCAGGGCCTCGCCGATGACGGTGTGCTTCTTGATGCGGTCGTATTCCTCCTCGGTCAGCTTGCCCGGCTTGAAAAGGATCTGGTCGGGAATGGCAATTTTCCCGATGTCGTGGACCCGGGCCCCGAGGCGGATCTTCTCCCGGTCCACCGCGTCCAGCCCGGCGGCCTTCGCCAGGTCCAAGGCGATCGCCGCCACGCGCTCGGAATGCTGGCGGGTGTGGGGGTCCTTCGCGTCGATGGTGGCCATGAGGGTTTCCACCGTTTGCTCAAAGGCGTCCTTGAGCTTGACGTATTCGTCCCAATGGAACCGCGCGTAGTAGAGGGGGACCAGGAAAAGGAGTACGGACCACCCTCCCCAGCCCCCGAGTACCGGAGGGTCAGCGGTGTACAGGCGGGCAAGGAGAAGGGCCACCGGAGTCAGCACGAGGTAGCTGAGGCTGAGCCAGCTGAAGTTAGTTTGCCACACACGAGATAGAGGTGTTTCAGTGTATAAAGCCACCATGTATGAAACCATCGTGATATTCGTGAAGAAAAATATAACTCCTGCCGCAAGCACGGCTACCAACGTAATGAGTTCGCTTTCAGAGCTGAGGTGGCTACGGAAAACAAGACCAAAGAATTGGTGTACGAAATGATAGACAATAGCTCCAAGCGCGATTGCATTGGCATTCTGCAGACGATTAAAGAAGTCCGCGTATAGGGGATACGTTCTATCTCTTATGATTCGAGGATTAAAGTAAAAGATAAAAGCTATCAAGGGAGGAACCCAGAGCGGGAATACGAGTAGTGCGGCTAGAAGTACTATAAAAAGCTGTGAAATGCTAGCCTTTAACGGTAGGTTTACTTTTGTGTTCAGGACCCAGGCAGCCAGCAACCCCCAGAATGCGAAGTCGAGAGCCGAATTCAGCGGCCGGGGATCGAGTTTGTATAAGAAATATTCTAATGGAACAAGTACTAAAGCCAGAATGGCTGTGTATATGTACATTCTGCTAAGGCTGGGTGCGGCCGAATGTTCCCGGCTCATAATTCCGTTGCCGCATTATATAGCCAAAGATTAAATTGGCCCGGGTGGGCCAATTTGTCAAAGTTTGCCTGCGTGCGGTAGCGTCTGAAGTTGGATTAGGGTTCGAAGTTCGCGCTCGCACCCGCCGCGATCGCAAGGGCCACCAAGCTCATCAGCAGACCGAACAGTTTCGCGAAAGCCTTCTTCATCTTCATTCCCCCTCTCTCTCCCTTAGGCCTTGGGGCATTGCCCCTTTTCCTTTGCCTGAGGCTATGCTAGTATGGTTTGCGGAAGCAGTCAATAAGCGCAGTAGGTGCGGGAGTCGGTAGCAAAGTGGCGTGAAGCACGCTTTCCCCGCCCGGTGCCGGCAAAAACCCCACCGCAAGGACCTGCGGTGGTGGTTTGGAACCGGAAAGATGCGATGGGGATGGGGAATTCCGGGGAAATGCCCGGTGGAATCTTAAAGCGTACCCCTTGGCCGCTATTTTAATCAATCCCCCATTTGGGGGTACCCGTTTGGGGTTGACCGGTTTTCGCGAGCCTCCGGATGGGGCAGGATGGGGTCGTGGACCTCTTACTGCTACCCACGCTCGGGCCCTTGCACCTTTCCCATCCCCGCTACAACGCCGTGACCTTGGTGGAGCTCACCCGGGCCTACGCGCCCGACGCCGTTTTGCTGGCCTCCTATAGCGAGCGGGGGTTGCGCGAGGGCGCCTGGCGGGAGGCGGAGGAGCTCGGCCTCTTTCACCTCCTCCCCTGGGCCGAGCGTGCCGGCTTGCGGGTCGAGGCCGTCGGAGATCGCGCCGAGGAACTCCGGGCGGAGGCCGAGCGGTTCCGAGACTACCTCGAGCAGATGGAAAAGGGCCGGCGCTATCTCGAGGATGAGGCCGAGGCGCAGCGGGAGCTCTTCGAGCGGCTCGCGGTTCCGCTTTCGCCCGTGAGCTGGCGGGGGGACGAGCCGTTGGGCGCGCTTCGCCGCTACCTCGAGTGGGTGGCGCGGCGGTTCGGCGAGGGGCCCGCGACCGGCTTCCGCGAGCAGCGCATGCGGGCGGTGGCCGATCGGATCCGCACGCTCCCCGAGGGGCGGTATGTGGTCTGGGTGGACGTGCTCGACTTCCCCGTCTTGCTCGAGCACCTGCCGGAGGCCGAGCTGCCCGGAGCGCACGAGCCCACGGAGGAGGAGCAGGCGCGGGCGGTGTTGGATCGGGCCTGGCGGCTCGAGGAGGGCGACGACTTCCTGCGTCTGCTCGAGCAGCTCAGGGAGATCGGGGGTGCCGAGGCGGGCTACCTGGCCGCCCAGGTCTACCTGGCGGCGGGTCAGGTGGAGGACGCTGCCGCCCTGCTCGAGCAGGTGGCCGAGGGCGACTTCCATCACCCCGAGTACCTGCCCGGATACCTGCTGGCCCGGCTAGGGCAGCTCCGCGACCTGCTCGGCGAGCGCGAGCGGGCGCTCAAGGCGTATCGGGGGGTGCTGGCCCTGTCCTGGGCCCCGAAGGAGGCCCGGGAGATCGCCCAAGCCGGACTGCGCGCGCCTTTCCGGATCGAGGGCTAGGAGGAGGAGACCAGCCGCCCCAGAACCAGGCGGCTGACCTCGCGGAGGGGCTCGAAAACCCCCACCCCTTGGATCGCCACCGCCTCGAAGGTGGGGTACTTGGATTCGGGGTCCACCACCGCGCGGATCATCTCCACCGGGAGGGCGTCGGGGAGGTCGCGCTTGTTGACCTGGAGGACCAGGGGAATCTCCTCCAGGCTGAGGCCGTACTCGGCGAGGTTCTCCCGCAGGTTCCGCATGCTCTCGGCGTTGGCCCGCAGGCGGTTGGGGGCGCTGTCGGCGACGAAGACGATGCCGTCCACGCCTCGGAGGATGAGCCGCCGCGAGGCGTTGTAGAAGACCTGGCCGGGCACGGTGTAGAGGTGGAAGCGGGTCTTGAAGCCCTTGACCTCCCCCAGGTCCACCGGAAGGAAGTCGAAGAAGAGGGTGCGCTCGTCCTCGGTGGCGAGCGAGACCATCTCGCCCTTCCGGTCCTCCGGGATCTTGGAGTAGACGTACTTCAAGTTAGTGGTCTTACCCGAGAGGCCCGGGCCGTAGTAGACGATCTTGAAGTTGATCTCGCGGGTGGCGAAGTTGATCGTGCTCATGGTTCCCCGAAGAGGTCGTCGAGCAGGGCAGCGGCGGACTCCCGGTACTCGGTGTCAATGCCGAACTGAGCCCGACTCGCGGCGGACTCGACCTTGGCCCGCTCGGTGATGTGGTCCAGCCGTCCGGCGGCCTTCTTCCCAAAGAGCTTGACCCGCCCGACGGGCGCGTTCTGATCGAAGATGATCACCAGAAGGGCGAGGTCGTTGACCTCCTCCACGTAGATGCCCTGTTTTTCCCCTTGATGGACGATCTCGGAAAAGCGTTGCTCGCCGAGGAGCTCGGCCAGGGCCTTGGTGGCGGCGGCGTTGCCGGCGACCAGGGTGGCGAGCGAGTCGAGCGCGGGAGGGCGCGGGGCCCAGAGGGCTTCACGGTGCGCCAACACGAACCCCTTCCGGTCCACCAGCAGGGCGTAGAGGGCACCGGTTTCCTCTAAGAGCTGTTCCAGGACCTGGCTCGCCTCTTCGAAGGACGCTCCGAAGAGGGCGATCGAGGGCTCGATCATGGTAAGGCCAGTTTACCACAGGGGGTCAGGTGTCCTGCTCCCGGCTGTCCACCCGGACGGTGGTGCGGATGCCCCCGCGCACGTTGTAGACGGTCTCGACTACCAGGTAATCGGGGTCCTCGAGGTGGCGGAGGAGGTCCTCGAAGATCAGGGCGGTGACCTCCTCTTGGGTGATGCCGACCTGGCGAAAGGAGGTCAGGTAGTACTTGAAGCTCTTGAGCTCGAGGATCCAGCTGCCCGGCACGTACTCCACGGTGAGCACCCCGTAGTCCGGTAGGCCGGAGAAGGGGCAGACGGCGGAGAACTCGCCGGGTTCGGTGCGGTAGACGACGCGCTCCTTCACCGGGCGGGTGAAGGGGATGCGGTCGATGGTCTTTTGGCGGACGTCGGGGGGGTAGAAGAGCCGGATCTCGCCGCCCGGGCGGACGCCGAACCGGGCCATGTAGCGGAGCGCGTCCTCGGTGTGCTTTCGCGCGAGCTCGAGCTCCCGCTCGACCAGCGCCTTAAGCTCCGGATCCATGCTCCCCTCCGCGTCGCTCGCTGCGGGCCAAGAGGGCGAAGACGAGGCCGATCAGCGCCGGGACCGCAAGCCCCGCCAGGGCGTAGAAGAGGTACCGGCTCGGGGTCTTGGTCTCGGGAAGCACGCCGGTGAAGATCGTGGGGCTTTCTTCGAGAGGGAGGCGGATGAGCTTGCCGGTCATCGTGGCCTCGCCCTTGAAGGTGGTATCGAGCAGGACGAGGACGTAC
>JALVVO010000183.1 GCA_027023345.1 Thermaceae bacterium | reverse complement strand
CGGTGGGCGTGGCCGGGCTCGGGGTGGGGGTCGGGGCGCTTTTCCCCGCCGGCGAGCAAAGCGGCGAGGTGGCGCTCGGCCTGGGGGCGCTGCTCTACATGACCGCGGGGCTCCTCTTCGCCGCCGGCGTCGCCTTGCTCGACGCCTACCCCATCCACCGGGTGCTCACCGGGCAGGGGTTTTGGGGCGGGTCGGAAAGCGCGGTCTGGCTTTTACTGCTCGGGCTCCTTGCGGCGGCGTTTGCCCTCGTCCCCCTGCTCCTCGCCTGGCGGTTGCACCGGGGGGCTGGGCCGGGTTAACGTGAAGCGACCTTTAATCCGGTCCCGTGAGGCCGGAAAGGTGGTGGAAAAAGTGCGAAGCAAAGCCAGGAAAACCCGAGGAGGGCCCCGCTTGGGGCGCGTTTTTTTGAAGGGGGCACGCGGTGCGGTTTAAGGCGCGGGTGCTCGAGGCCCCCGAGATGAGCCGGGCGCTCAAGCGCATCGCCCACGAGATCCTCGAGGCCACCAAGGGCGCGGAGGACCTCGCCCTCGTGGGCATCCACACCCGGGGCATTCCCCTGGCCGCCCGGCTCGCCGAGCTGATTGAGCGCTTCGAGGGGCGCGCGCCCCTCCTCGGCCAGCTCGACATCACCCTCTACCGCGACGACCTCACCGAGCTCGGCCGCGTTCCGGTGGTGCGGGAGACGGTGATCCCCTTCGACGTCGCCGGCAAGCGGATCGTGCTGGTGGACGACGTGCTCTATACCGGCCGCACCGCCCGGGCGGCGCTGGATGCGCTCGCCGACCTCGGGCGGCCGGCCCGGGTCTACCTCGCCGTGTTGGTGGACCGCGGCCACCGGGAGCTCCCCATCTGCCCCGACTTCGTGGGCAAGAACCTGCCGACCTCGAGGAAAGAGGTGGTCAAGGTCAAGCTGGTCGAGACCGACGGCGAGGACGCCGTCGAGCTTTGGGAGCGCTCGTGAGGCATCTGCTCGATTTCTCCGGCTGGACCCGGGCGCGGGTGGACGAGCTCTTTCAGACCGCCCGGGCGATGCAAGGGGTGCTCGCCCGCCCCATCAAGCAGGTTCCCGCCCTAAAAGGGCGGACGGTGGCGACGGTCTTCTTCGAACCCTCGACCCGCACCCGGATCTCCTTCGAGCTCGCGGCCAAAAGGCTTGGGGCCGACGTGGTGAGCTTTTCGGGCGCGACCTCCAGCCTAAAAAAAGGCGAGTCCATCAAGGACACCCTCCAGACCCTCGCCGCCTACGGCGTGGACGCCTTCGTGATCCGCTCCGCCGCCGCCGGCGTGCCCCACCAGGCGACGCGCTGGGTCGAGGCGAGCGTGATCAACGCCGGCGACGGCCGGCGGGCCCACCCCACCCAGGCTCTCCTCGACGCGTTCACCCTGCAGGAGGCGATCGGGCCTCTAAAGGGCAAGAAGATCGCGATCGTCGGCGACATCCTGCACTCCCGGGTGGCCCGTTCGAACGCCGAGCTTCTCGGGCTTTTGGGCGCCGAGGTTTGGCTTGTGGGACCCCCGCCCCTTTTGCCCCGGCGGGGCGGGTTCTTCGGCGCCCGGGTGACGGCGGAGCTCAAGGAGGCCTTGAAGGGGGCCGACGCGGTGATGGCGCTCAGGATCCAAAAGGAGCGCGTCTCGGGCGGCCGGCTCCCGAGCGAGGAGGACTACCGCGCCCGCTACCAGATCACCGAGGCGCGGCTTGCGTTGGCCAAGCCGGACGCGCCGCTTTTGCACCCGGGGCCGATGAACCGGGACGTCGAGCTCGAGGGGGCGCTCGCCGACGGGCCCAGGAGCCTCGTGCTCCGCCAGGTGGAAAACGGCCAGGCGGTGCGGATGGCGGTGCTCTACCACCTGCTCCTCGGGAGGGCGGCATGAGGCTCTTGATCAAGGGCGCGACCCTGGTGGACGGGCGCGGCGAGCTGGGCGTCGCCGACGTCCTCGTCGCCGAGGGGCGGATCGTTTCCCTCGAGGGCGGCGAGGCCGATCGGACGATCGAGGAGGAGGTAGCCCTCCGCC
>JALVVO010000182.1 GCA_027023345.1 Thermaceae bacterium | reverse complement strand
TATCCACGTCCACCTGGGCGTAGCGGTAGAGGGTCGCCGAGTAGAACTCGACGTCGCCCATCATGCCGGCGCCGGTCTCTTCCTTGGGGTTGAGGTCGTCCACGGCGGTGTAGAAGTCGAACTCGCGGTCCACCTTGTGGGTGCTGATGGCGTGGGCCACCTGGGCGGCAGCGTCCACGTTCCACTCCGGGCGGTCGGCGAGCATCCGGCCAAAGAGCGCCAGGTCCACGGCACGGCCGCCGTCGAGCACGGCTTCAAGCGCTTTCTTGACAGCGTCCGGTACCTTGGCCTTGGCTTTTTTCTTGCGTTCCTTGCCGCTGCCCTCGACTTCCTCGCCTGCCAACTCCTCTAACGTTTCCCAATGTTCCAGAATGACGCCGGCCAGGTGCTCGATTTCACGATTGCCGAGGAAGAGCAGGTACTGGCTCAGCCCCTTTTCGTCGAAGGCGAGGCCAAGCCCCTCCAGCGCGGTGCGGGCCACAGCCCCGGCGGTGGCGGGGTCCTTGTCCCTTTCGGCCAGTATCTCCGTGATCCGCTCCAGGAGCCGCTTGGTGCGGAGGGCGCGGTCATCTTCGGGGAGGTGCTCTTCGAACCCATGGCGCACCGCTCGCTTTTGCGACTGGCTGGAGAGCCTTGCCCGGCGGTAGCCGCCGAAGATGACGTCCTTGGGGCTGTTGGTGTCGTCCCGGTTGAGGTTGGCCGGGGCTACGTTTTGGAGCACGTGAATCTCGATCCGCATCTTTAGACCTCCTTTTTCTCTTCTTCTTTCAGGCCCCCGAAGTAGTCGCGGGCCCAGCTAACCTGGACGAAGCGATCAGGATGGAACCAGTTCAAAAGGTCTTTGGTGAGCCGCACCCAGTCGAAGGGCTGCTCGACTGCCAGGCGCACGTTCTGGCGTAGCCGGTAGGCAATCTGGTCCTCGTCGGCGTCGAGGAGCGCAAGAAAGCGCTGCTCCAGACTTTCCGACCCCCTTTCCTGCTTGACCTCGGCGAGCGCGCGGGCAAAGGGCCAGCCAGGCTGGTGCTTTTGGTGTTCGGCGAAGAGGCCGGCGGCGAGGTAGAGGGCCTTTCGCGTCCAGCCGTCCCCGAATGCGAAGGGCTCGACGTAGGGGAAGCTCTTCGCGTAGGTGCCGGGCTCGAAGGCCAGGCTCCGCCGGAGCGCGGCCATGGCGCCGGGGTCGCCGGTCTCGGGGTGGGTGAGCCGGCCGAGGTGCTCGATGAAGCCTTCCATGCGGTCACTCATGCTTTTTCTCCTTTCTCAGGCAGTCGGCGAGGGTGCGCTCGCCCTCCTGCACCGCTTTGAGCACGCGGGGCTCGGTGCCGAGGGTCTGGCGGGTGAGGTTCCAGGCTGCCAGCGCCGTTTTTCGGGTCTCTTCTTTCCAGGCCTCGAAGGCGGTAGCTGGGCCACGTCCCAGCCCGAGCAAAAAGCCCGGGAAGGCGGCTCCGAGGCGGTGGTAGTAGTGGCGCAGGGTGGGGAAGCTGGCCTGTAGGTTGCGGACGTCGGCAGGATCGGGATCCCGGGTCTGGGAGAGCAGCCGGGCGGCCAGGACCCAGGTTGCTTTACGCAGGCAGGTGGCGGTGTCCTCCGCGCCCTCCAGGGCGTTCTCGGAGTAGTTCTGCAAGGCGCCGAGATTCACGAGGCGGGGCAGGGGGTAGCGCTCGCGGCGGACCTCAAGGACCTTGGCCCGATCGGCGACCTGGCCGGCCACGGCGAGGGGGATCTGGTCCTCCTCCGGAGGCAGGTCCTGGGCGATTTTATAGGCGGTTTTTAGCGTGCCCGGGGTGGTGCCCCGGTCCCCCTCGGGGAAGAGCGCCGTGAAGTCGCGCCAGAAGGCGCGGTCCTCGCGAAGACGCACGGCGCTCAGGCGACCCTGGCGGGGGTCCTTGACCAGGGCCAGGAAGGGGTCGTCCTGGGGCACGTCGGGGCCTTCGGGGTGCACGCCGGGGCCGTAGGCGATGTAGCGGACGGCGCCGTCCTCTTCGGGCAATAGACGCACTCCGCGACTCATCCAGGAG
>JALVVO010000181.1 GCA_027023345.1 Thermaceae bacterium | reverse complement strand
CCTACCCCGCCCCCCAGCCGGCCGACCCAGGCGTGGGGCACGGCGTGGGCCCGAAGCCAGGCGGCGACGAAGGCCCGGCCCTCGGGCCGCACCGCGAGCACCGCCTCGTACTCCTCGCCGCCGTAGAGGACCAGCGCCTCCGGCTCGACCCCGGCCGCCCGCGCGTAGGCCCGCACCTCCGCGTAGAGGGGCAGGCGAACGAGCTCCACCCCCACGCCGGCGGCCTCGGCGAGCTGCCAGAGGGTCTCGGCGAGCCCGTCCGAGCTGTCCGCCGAGCCCGAGAGGAAGGGCCGAAAGGGCAATAGCCCCAGGAGCGAAAGCCGCGCCCGGGGCCAGTAGCCGGCGGCCCGGATCGCGGGGTAGGGGGCGAGGTCCACCCCGTGGTAGTGGGCGTGGACGGCGGCGCCAGAGGGCCCCCAGCGGTCCCCGAGGAGGAGCAGGTGGTCCCCCTCGCGTCCCCCGCGGGGCAGGGGGTCGTCCGCCCGAGCGAAGCCGGAGGCCACCACCGCCGGCTCCCCCCGGTTGGCGTCGCCCCCGAGGAGGTAGGCCCCGTAGGCCCGCGCCGCCCGGGCCGCGCCCCGGGTCCAGGCGAGCGCCCGTTCCGCCTCCCCGCTCGCGGGCAGGAAGAGGGCGAGGACGAAGCCGAGCGGCTCGGCCAGCTTGGCCAAGAGGTCCGAGGCCGCCGCGGTGACCGCCCGCCAGCCCACCGCCTCCTCGGGCATGCCCCGAAGCTTGACGTCCCGGACGGCGAAGCCGTCGGTCTTCACGAGCCAGGCGGTCCCGGCGGCCCGAACCCCGCCGGCGTCGTCACCCGGGGGCAGCGGGGCCGCCGGGGGGTAGCCCAGCCCGGCGAGCCGCCTAAGAAGCGCCCGTTCGCCTCCGGCCACCCCCTCATCATGCCGTAGAATGGGCGCCGATGCGCGTTGCCGTCGAGCTTCTCCCCCGCGGCCCCCGTCCCGACGTCGTCCTTTTGGTGGACGTCCTCCGGGCCTCGACCTCGATCGCGCTGCTCTTCGAGCGGGGCGCCCGCGAGGTGCGGGTGACCCCGAGCCTCCGCCTCGCCCGCGAGCTCGACGCCGACCTCGTCCTGGGCGAGCGCGAGGGCATCCCCCCGGAGGGGTTCTTCGCCAGCACCAGCCCGGCCGAGATCCTGGGGCTCTCCCTGCCGGAAAAGCGGGTCGTCTACACCAGCGAGAACCTCCCGGCCGCGCTCCTCGCGGTGAAGGACGCCCCCCACGTCCTCCTCGCCGCCTTCGTCAACGGCCCCGCCGCCGTCCGGCGGGCGCTCGAGCTCGCGCGCGACGAGGTGGCGGTGGTGGCCGCGGGCCACCGGGGGGCCGAAGCCCTCGACGACGCGCTGGCCGCCGGCTTCCTCGCCAAGAAGCTCCTCCGGGCCCGGCCCGACGCCGAGCCCGACGACGGAGCCCGCGTCGCCGCCGCCCTCCTGAAGGCCTACCCCGACCCCCAGGAGGCCCTCTGGCAGTCGGCGAGCGGTCGGCTGCTGGTCTCCCGGGGCTTTACCGAGGACCTGGCCCAGGCGAGCGTGATCGGCCGCACCGACCGGGTGCCCCGGCTGGTGGCCTTCGAGGAGGTCCGGGGGCAGCCGGTCTTCACCCTTATCGCCGATGGACCGGCTTGAGCTCCTCGGCCTGCCGCTGGACCCGGTGGACTTCGAGGGGGCCCTCGCGCGGATCGAGGGCTTCCTGAGGACCCCCGGGCTCGACCCGGTGGTCACCCTGAACCCCGAGCTCGTCGTCCGCGCCCGGCGCGACCCCGAGCTCGCCCGCGCGGTTCGCCGGGCGAGCCTGGTGACCCCCGACGGGGTGGGGATCCTCTGGGCGGCGCGCCGGCTTTACGGCACCCGGCTCCCCGAGCGGGTGACCGGGGTCGAGCTCACCGAGGCCCTGCTCGAGCGCGGCGGTCCCGGGCTTTCGGTCTTCTTCCTCGGGGGCCGGCCGGGGGTGGCCGAGCGGGCGGCCCAGGCCGCCCACGCCCGCTACCGCGTGCGGGTGGCGGGG
>JALVVO010000180.1 GCA_027023345.1 Thermaceae bacterium | reverse complement strand
GAGCGGGACCCCCGGTGCCGTAGCCGTAGACGAAGGCGTCGATCCGCCCCCCGAGCTGCCGGTAGAGCTCGGGACCGGTGGTTCGGTAGTGGGCGTCGGGGTTCGCCGGGTTCGCGAACTGGTCGAGGACCACGCCCCCCTCGGCCTCGGCGATCCGGCGGGCCTCCTCGAGCGCCGCCGGCATCCTCCCGGCGGGGTCGGTGAGCACGAGCTCGGCGCCGTAGGCCCGGAGGATCCGCTTCCGCTCCTCGCTCATCGAGGACGGCATGGTGAGCACGAGGCGGTAGCCCCGGCTCGCCGCCAGCATCGCCAGGGCGATCCCGGTGTTGCCCGAGGTCGGCTCCACGATCAGCTGACCCCGCCCCGGGGTGAGCCGGCCCTCCTCCTCCGCCCGGCGCACCATGAAGAGGACCGGCCGGTCCTTGACCGAGCCCCCGGGGTTCTGGCCCTCGAGCTTGACCCAGACCTCGGCCGCCTCCGGGGGCACCACCCGATAAAGCCGCACCGCCGCGGTGTCGCCGATCGCCTCGTCGATCCTCATCGAACCCTCCCCCCAGGCCCTATACTGAGGGAGCTTCCCGCGGAAGGGAAGGGAGCGTACGCATGAAGGTAGAAAAGGACAAGGTCGTTACCATCCGTTACACCCTCCGGGTGGACGGCGAGGTGGTGGACCAGGGCGAGCTGCCCTACCTCCACGGCCACCACCAGCTGATCCCCGGCCTGGAGGAGGCCCTGGAGGGCCACCAGACCGGCGAGCAACTCAAGGTCACCGTCCCCCCCGAGAAGGCCTACGGCGAGCCCAACCCCGAGGGGGTCCAGGTGGTCCCGAAATCGGCCTTTCCCGAGGGCAGCAAGGTCGAGGTCGGGGAGCAGTTCTACGCCCAGGACGCCTCCGGCCAGCCCATGCCCTTCACCATCACCAAGCTCGAGGGGGAGGACGTGACCATCGACTTCAACCACCCGCTGGCGGGCAAGACGCTCGAGTTCGAGGTCGAGATCCTCGAGGTCCGCGACGCCACCCCCGAGGAGCTGGCCCACGGCCACGCCCACGGGCCCGGCGGGCACCACCACTAGGGAATCAAGACCGAGCCGGCTACCGGGGGCTTCCCCTGGTAGCCTTTTCGTATGCGGATCGCCACCTTCTCCCTCGTCGCCCGCGACCCCAAGAGCGGCGCGCTCGGGGTCGCGGTGGCCAGCAAGTTCCTCGCCTACCTCAAGCGGAGGTACGCGTGAGCGCCGTTCCCGGGGCCGGGGGGGTCGTCTTCGACGAGGCGGGCCGGGTGCTCCTGATCCGGGACCGGAACGGGTTCTGGGTCTTCCCCAAGGGGCACATCGACCCCGGCGAGACCCCCGAGGAAGCGGCGGTGCGCGAGGTCCTCGAAGAGACCGGGGTCCGCGCCCGGGTTCTCGCGCCCCTAACGACCACCCGCTACCGAAACGACCGGGGGGAGGAGCGGGAGATCCGCTGGTACCTGATGCGGGGCGACGGCGAGGTGCGGCTGGAAGCCGGCCTCACCGGGGGCGGGTTCTTCGAGGCCGAGGAGGCCCTGGAAAAGCTCGACTTCCCCGAGGACAAAGCGCTCTTGGAGGTGGCCCTTGCCCATCCTGCCCTTCGAGGGTAAGGCCCCCGAGGTCCACCCCACCGCCTTCGTCGCCGAGAACGCCACCCTGGTCGGGGCGGTGCGGGTGGGCCCGCGGGCCTCGATCTGGTTCGCCGCGGTGGTGCGGGCGGATCTCGAACTGATCGAGATCGGCGAGGGGACCAACGTCCAGGACGGCGCCGTCCTCCACGCCGACCCCGGCGACCCCACCCGGCTCGGCCCCTGGGTGACCGTGGGCCACCGGGCGGTGGTCCACGGCGCCACCGTGGAGGAGGGCGCCCTGATCGGCATCGGCGCGGTGGTGCTGAACGGCGCCCGGGTGGGGGCGCGGGCGGTGGTGGGCGCCGCCAGCTCCGGGCTGGTGGTGTTCGCCAGCTCCCCCAGCTCTCGGGGTTCAATGCTGGCGGCGCGGCTGGCGGTGGCGCGGGG
>JALVVO010000179.1 GCA_027023345.1 Thermaceae bacterium | reverse complement strand
TGAAGACCTACTACTGCGAGAACTTTGAGCGGGTGGTGGACACCAGCCTGGTGCCGGTGGTGATTGCCGGGGGGAAGAAGCTTCCGGAGAAGGAGGCCCTGCAGATGGCCCGGAACGCGCTGGACGCCGGGGCCATCGGGGTGGACATGGGGCGGAACGTCTTCCAGGCGGAGGACCCGGTGGCGATGATGCGGGCGCTGGCCAAGCTGGTGCACGAGGACGGCACCGTCGAGGACGCCTACGCCTACTACCAGGAGTTGAAGGGGAAGGGGGGCTAGGTCTCAGGACGCCTTCGCCGTCTCTACCTAAAGGGGCTATGATGCTCGGAGAGACCAGGCACTAGGTTGCCGGGCGCGAAGATCAGGGGATAAGGATGGCGAAGGCAAGGCTTTTTCGGGCGACGCTCAAAGGGGTGCGTGGGTCCAGGGTCAGGCGGAAGGTTTGGCGGGAGCTCATGGTCCCCGACCGGGCCGACCTCTACCGGTTGGGCCAGCGGATCGTCGAGGCCTTTGGCCTCGTTCCCGACCACGCCTTTGGCTTCTACGACAACCTCGAGGACCCCTACCGCTCCCGCCAGCAGTACGAACTCTTCGTGGATTTGGAGAAGGAAGAGATCGAGCCTGAGGCCCTAGCCGCCGAGGAGGCCCTGGACCGGGCGGTCTTTATGGCCCTGGCCCGGCTCGACCTCGGGGACAAGCTGGCCTGGGTGGACGCGCTGGCCCGGGTCACCGCGGAGTTCGCGGCCAGCCAGCTTTCGGACCTCGAGGGGGACCCCGAAAAGCGGGTGGTCCCCTACCTGGCCGCGCGGTTTCGCGAGGCCTTTTTAAACCTCTTCGGCCCCATCGGGCCGGCAGAGCTTTGGGCGCTGGCCAAAGAAGCGAAACAAGGGGTTCGAGGGGTGCCCGTCGCCCGGGTCTTCCGGGAGCCCGGCGATCGCATGGCAATGATCTTCGACTACGGCGACGAATGGATCTTCGAGGTCGAGTATCTGGGTCCGGTTGAGCGCAAAAAGGGTGACCCCTGGGTCCTCCGCGCCCACGGCACGCCGCCCGAGCAGTACCCCGAGGAAGAGGAGGATTTCTAGGGCCCTGGGGCCGTGGCGCCTCCCACCCATCGGCCTCCGCCGGGTCGGGGCGGACTATAGGACCCTGTAGAATGAACCCACCCGGAAGGGAGGCGGTATGCGGCTTGGTTTTCTGGTGCTCTATACCCCCGACGTCGCGGGGATGAAAGCGTTTTACGAGGGGCTCGGCCTGAAGGTCCACGCCGACTACGGGGTGTGGGTCGAGTTCGAGACCGGCCCCGCCACCCTGGCGTTGCACGAATCGGGCGCGGAGGAGGCGACGAGGAACGCCGGGGTCTTCCTCGAGGTCGAGGACGTGGATGCGCTCTACCTGCGCCTCAAGGAAAGGGGCCTCGCCGCGTGCGAGCCCAAGGACCAGGACTTCGGCTTCCGCACCTTCACGCTGAAGGACCCCCAGGGCAACCAGGTCGAGTTCGGCGAGCCCATGCAGCCGTGAGGATCCAAAAGGCCGACCCGAACCCGTCGCCCTCCTCACCGTGCGGGCCGGGAACGCCCCCGCCCTCCGGCTTTATCGAAAGCGGGGCTGGCGGATCCTGCTCGACGACTTCCGCTTCACCCCCAGCGGCGAGCGGTTTTTGGTGATGGGAAAGCGGCTTTCCGGCTAACCGCCCCCGCGGTCCGAAACTTCGGTTTTCCAAGGGCGCCCCCGCCAAGCTGGGCGCCGTGGCTTGGCGCTTTGAACAGGTCCTCCAAAAGGTCTGGGAAGCCCAAAAGCAAAGGGACCCCCAAGGGTGGTTCATGGAACCCCCTGCGGTCGCGCTCCTCGGGCGCGATTGGGAAGCGCTCGAGGCCCGCCTGCCCCAACCCTGGAAGGGCGTCCTCCGCGCCCACCGAAGGCGCGACCCCGAGCCCTTCGTCCAAGTCCAGCGCGAGGCCCAAGGCGCCGTGATCGCCGTCTACCGCCCCGAGGCCACCCTGCTCCTTGCCCTCTCGATCCCCCATTCGGTGGAGCCCCTAGAGCCCCAGGAG
>JALVVO010000178.1 GCA_027023345.1 Thermaceae bacterium | reverse complement strand
CCTCGAGCGCGCGAAGCCGAGCAAGCAGCGCGTCGTCGGCCCGGAGCCTGGTACTGTTTTCCCCCTACTTCCGGGCCGACGACGCGCTGCTTGCTCGGCTTCGCGCGCTCGAGGTGGCCCTTGAGCTCGGCGGCCGGGAGGCCTTCGTCGTCGCCGCCGCCCCCTGGTTTTTTGGCTCGCTCCTCCTCGCCCGCGGCCGGGCCCAGATCGAGGCCTGGGCCGAGGGGCTTGCCGGGCGGGACCTTGGGGCCTGGGTGCGCGGGGTTCGGGCGCTAGGCGACGCGCGCAAGTGGCTCCGCCTCCTGAAGGCGCCGGTGCTCGTCGCCGTCGGCGCCGAGGACGTCTTCACCCCCATGCGCTACGGCCACGAGGTCACCGAGTGGGTCCCCGAGCTCAAGGGGATGCTGGTGACGGTCGAGGGCGCCGGGCACTTCGCCCCCTGGGAGAACCCGCCCGAGGCCACCGCCCTCGCCAAGGGCTTCATCGAGCGCTACGAGGACTTTTTGGAGGGTCCCGCCCACTGGCGGGAGGAGGACGAGGAGGAGCCGGCGGCGAAGCCGCTCCTTCGCTTCGAGCCGGAGGCGCCTTCCTGATGGCCTACATCCACCTCTACGGCACCAACCTGGTCTACGACGACCTCGGCGAGGGACCGGTCGTAATCCTGCTCGGGGCCGAGGCGGGGGACTGGAAGGAGCCCTTGCCCGAGGGGTTTCGCTACCTGATCCCGGACCTCCCCGGCCGGGGCCGCACCGAGGGGGTGCCCCTCTCCCCGGAGGAGGACGCGGAGTTCGTGGTGGGGCTCATCATGATGCTGAACCTCGACGGCTACCGCGTGCTCACCCGGGGTTACGGCGTGCGGGTGGGCGAGGTGCTGAAAGCGCGCATGGGGCTCGAGGCGGTCTGCCCCGCGCCCGACGCCGAGGCCCTTCGCCGCTGCCTCTTCGGCTGAGGTCACTCGCTCTCGGCCTTGCCGTCCGCGCCGAGCAGGCGCTCGACGTCGGCGGGGGCCTCGGGCGGACCCACCAGGATCAGGGTGTCGCCGGCCTCGAGCCGCGTGTGTCCCCGGGGCACGATCACCCGGTTCGCCTTCTCCCGAAGCACCGAGATCACCAAAACGTCGGGGGGCAGGCCGAGCTCGACGATCCGCCGCCCCACCCAGGGGTGGCCGTCGTGGAGGTGCATGGCAAAGGCGATCTCGTTGCCCTCGGGGTCGAGGGGGACCGGCTGCCCGGTCTCGAGCAGCCGCGCCACCTGGGGCAGCGGCACGTCCTTGGGGATGGGCAGGCCGCGTTCGGCCAGGCTGGTGAGGGCGAGGCGGATGTACTCGTGGGCGTGGACCGGGCTGTCGATCCGCTCGGGCACCTGCGAACGGTAGAGGGTGACCTCGGGGCGGAGGAGGATGAAAGAGGTGAAGCTCGCGAGCATGAGGGGAACGAGCAGCCCGTAGCCCCCGGTCATCTCGGTGACCATGACGATGGTGGAGAGCGGGGTCTTGGCGGCGGCGGCGAAGAAGCTCGCCATGCCTACCAGGGCGAAGTCCACCGGGTTGAGCCCAAGTCCCGGGAAGAGCGCCGCCATCGCCTGGCCGTAGGCGCCACCGAGGGCCGCGCCGATGAAGACGCTGGGGCCGAAGACGCCGCCCGAGCCGCCGGAGCCGATGGTCAGCGAGGTGGCGACCATCTTGCCCAGGGCCATGAGCAAGAGGATCAAAAAGGGCAACTTATTTTCGAAGACCATCTGGATCCAGCCGTAGCCGCCGGAGAGGACCTGGGGCAAAAAGGCCCCGAGCACGCCGGTGAGGAATCCGCCCAGGGCGGGCTTTAAAAAGAGCGGGAGCTTGAGCTCCTTGAACCAGGCCTGGGTGCCGTAGAAGAGCCGGACAAAAAGCCAGGCCCCGCCCGCCGAGAGCAGCGCGAGGAGCAGGTAGAAGGGCAGGACCACCGGCTGGTTGTAGTGGTCGGCCTGGAGGGTGAAGAGCGAGCCGTAGCCGCTCACGTAGCCGGCCACCGAGTAGGCAGTGACCGCCGAGATGATGCTGGGGATCAGCACCTCGCTCTCGGAGTCGAGCTTGGAGTAGAGCACCTCGGCGGCAAAGAGCGCGCCGCCCAGCGGCGCGTGGAAGACCGCGCCGATGCCGCCGCCGGCCCCGGCCATCACCAAGATCCGGCGCTCGGTGTCGGAGAGCCGGAGCCAGCTCGCGGTCACCGAGGCGAGGCCTGCGCCGATCTGGGCGATGGGTCCCTCGCGTCCGCCGGAGCCGCCCGAGCCCAGGGTGATGGCCGAGGCCAGGGTCTTGATGACCGGCACCTGGGGGCGGATGCGCCCCCCTTGCTCGTGGTAGGAGCGGATCACCGCGTCGGTGCCGTGCCCCTCGGCTTCGGGGGCGAAGGTGAAGACGAGCCAGCCGGCAATCAGCCCGCCGAGGCCGGTGACGAGCGGGATCAGGAGGCGGCTATAGGGGCCGAACCAGGGACCCTCGCCGCCCTCGGTGGGCGGGCGGTACCGGGCGAGCTGCTCGAGGAAGAGCTGGTGGCCCTCCTGAACCATCCAGTTGAAGAGGATGGCGCCGATTCCGGCGACGATTCCAATCAGGAAGCTGAGGAGGAGGAGCCGGTACCAGTGGGTCGCGGTGGGCCGCTTCGTTGCCACGGCGCCATTCTATGCGGATTTTCCCGTGCGCATGTCCCCGGTTCGGGGTAGGGTAGGGGCGGAGGTGTTTGGAATGAAACGGATCCTCTGGGCGCTTGGGACGGTCTTGGGGCTCTCGGCGGCGCTCGCGCTCGGCAACCCCCACCCCTCGCTGGCGGTGCGCGGGGGCTACGCCGGGGCCGCGGCCTTTGGGCTTGAGGCCTCCTGGAACTGCCTCCTCTTCCAGCCGCCGCTGGGGGCGCTCCGCCCCACGCTGGACCTCGGCTACGCCGGGGGCGGGTTGGACGCCGCCTTTGGCATGCGCTACCTGGCCTCGCTCCCGCTGCTCGAGGGGCTCCGCGCGGGCGGCGGCGCCGGGGTCGGGCACGCCGGCGGGTTCTACGGCTTTCTGCGGGCCGACGCCGAGTTCGACCTCGACGTGGGGGCCCTGCCGCTTCCGGCCTTCTTGGGCCTCGATGCGGGTTACGCCTTCAACCTCGAGAAGGACGCCTTCAAGGGGCCTTTCGCCGCCCTAAAGCTCGGTTTGCGCTTCTAGCGCCCTGCGAGCCGGATCCCCGGGGCCCACGGCCTCGGGGTTTTTCTTCATCACCTCGCGGAGAAGGCTCGTCGCGTAGCTGCCCTTCGGCAGGAAGAAGGAAAGCCAAACGCCCTCCGCCGCGGGCTCGACCGAGGCCTCGAGGAGCGGCACCCGGATCGGGCGCCGGGCCCCCCGGCGGGCGGCGAAGTCGGCGCGGGCGAGACCGTAGCGCTCGAGGATCTCGTCCTCGAGGGCGCGGGAAGCGTCCTCGGCCTCGAAGTACTTCTTGCCAAAGAGCGGCCCGGTGGGGCTGATCTCGAGGGCTTGCGCGCGGGGGTTTTCCCGCTCGGGGTCCCAGACCAAGAACTCCCCGCCGCTTGCGTGCTTTTTCGCCACGTCGCCCTTGAGGAAGCGGTCGTAGAGGCCCCGGCGGAGCCTTTCCGCGAGGTAGGCGTTGAAGAGGAGGCTCTGGACGCTTCCCAGGAGGAACCGCTTGAGCCAGGGCCGGCCCCGGGACTTCTTGCCCCGGATGAGCTCGAGCCCCTTCTCGGGGTTCTTGCCGTAGAGCCCGAAGCGCTGGGGGCCGTAGTAGTTGGGTAGGCCCTTTTCCTTAAGCCGGCGGAGGACGGCCTCGGCGCGTTCGGCGTCCGCGCCTTTGACGAAGATCCGAAAGCGGTTGCCCTTCAGGTGCCCGGTTTTGAGCTTGTTTTGGTGGCGCTCGGCGGCGAGGACCCGGATCGCCCCGGGCTCTTCGAAGGCCTTGAGCACCCGCTCGTAGCGAGCGGGGATCGAGAGCCACTGGCGGGCGACGGCGCGCTTGTCCTTGAGCCCGGCGACGCCGATCCCCACCTCGGGGACGCCGAGACGGGTGAGTCGGTCCACCAGGTCGCGGGTGGTGAGGCCGCGCTTTTCCACCAGGAGAAAGAGGTGCTCGCCCGAGCCCGAGGGGAGGTAGGCGGGGACCTCCTCGACCTGGAAGTGCTCGAGCTCCTCCCGGATCCGCTCGCCCGTCCCCGGGAGGTCCTCGGTCAGGTAGGGAAGGGCGTCGAAGTCGGGGCGCACCGCCTTATGCTACCCCTGGTGAGGGAGCGGTTTGAAGCCGAGCTCGAAGGCCTCTGCCCCGAGGGCAGGCTCGTGCTCGCGGTTTCGGGCGGCGGCGACTCGGTGGCGCTCATGTTCCTCGTCCACGAGCTCGGGCGCGAGGCGGTGGTGGCCCACCTCGACCACGGGCTTAGGCCGGAGTCGGCCGAGGACGCCGCGTTCGTCCGTCGGCTCGCCGAGCGGCTTGGGTTTCCGGCGGTGATCGAGCGGGTGGACGTGGCCCGGATCGCCCGGGAGAAGAGGGAGAACCTCGAGGCCATCGCCCGCGAGGTCCGCTATGCCTTTCTCGCCCGGGTAGCGAAGGCCCACGGCGCGCGCTGCATCCTGACCGCCCACACCGCCGACGACCAGGCCGAGACCGTACTCTTCCAGCTTTTTACCGGCACCGCCCGGGCGCTCGGCGTTCGGAAGGAGCGGGGAGCGGTGAAGCGGCCCCTGCTCTTCGCCCGGCGCCGGGAGCTCCGGGCCTACCTCGAGGCGCGGGGCGTCCCCTGGCGCGAGGATTCGACCAACCTGGACCTCGCCCGGGACCGCGCCTACCTCCGCCACGAGGTGCTTCCCCGGGTCGAGGCGCGGTTTCCCGGGGCGGTGCCCGCCCTTTCGCGCTTCGCCGAGGCCCGGCAGGCCGAGGAGGACTGGCTCGAGGCCGAGGCCGCGGGGCTTTTGCGATCGGACCCGCGCTTTCCGGTGGCCAACTACCGGACGCTCCCCCTCTTGAAGGCCCCGCCGCCGCTCCGGGCCCGGGCGCTGAAGCGGGTGCTCGAGGGGGCCCGCGTTCGTCCCGAAGCGAGGGCCCTCGCCGCGCTCGAGGAGGCCCTTCGGGGGGGAAAGGCGGCGCTTCCGGGCGGGGTCCTCGCCCGGGGGTACGCGGGTGCGCTCTTTCTGATCCCGCCCGAGGAAGCGCCCGCGCCGGTTCCCGATGGGCTTTCGCCCTGCGCCTACCGGAAGGACCTTCCGATGGTCGGCGGCGGACGGCTCGGGGAGTTCTTCCGCGCGCGCGGCGTGCCCCCCGAGCTTCGCCGCCGCTGGCCGATCGGCTGCCGGGAGGGGCGGGTGGCCTGGATCCGGGGACTTTACCCCGAGCCCCTCGAGGACCGCTGGATGCGGCGGGCGCTCGCCCTCGCCCGCGCCGCCGCCCGAAAGGGGGAGGTGCCGGTGGGGGCGGTCCTCGCGCGGGGCGAGGAGGTCCTCGCCGAGGCCAAGAACGAGGTCCGCGCCCGGGGCGATCCCACCGCCCACGCCGAACTGCTCGCGCTGAAAAGCGCCTTCGAGAAGGGGCTTTCGCGGCTTTCGGGGGCCACCCTCTACGTGAGCCTCGAGCCCTGTCCCATGTGCTTTGGCGCCTTGGTCGAGGCCGGCCTTGGCCGCCTCGTCTACGCCACCGAGAACGAGAAGATGGGGGCCTTCACCGTCCACCGGCTAAGGCCCCCCTTCCCGGTGGTGCCTGGACGTTTCGGCGAGCAAAGTGCTAGACTCTTATCCGGGTTTTTCGCCCGTTTACGCTCGGAGGGGTGCCGGAGCGGTTGAACGGGCCGGTCTCGAAAACCGGTGTACCCGTAAGGGTACCGCGGGTTCGAATCCCGCCCCCTCCGCCAAACGCCGCCCGCGGGCGGCCTTTTACTTTTCGAGGATGAGCTGGGGGCGAAAGCCCACCACGTCCGCGGCCACCAGGTAGAGGGGAATCCCCTTCCAGTCTCGGGGGAGCTTCTCGGGGTCGGCGGTGTGGAGGTGGCCGAAGACCACCGCGTCGGGCCTGGCCTCTTCGATCAGCTCGGTAAAAAGCGTGGGCTCGCCCCCGGGGCCGAAGGGGGGGTAGTGCATCGCGATCACCAGGCGGTCGTGGGGCTTTTGGGCGGCGTCGGCGAGGGAGAGCCTTAGCCGCTCGGCCTCGCGGCGGTAGATCTTCTCGTCGTGCTCGGTGAAGTCGCGTTCGAAGGGGGTGATCCAGCCGCGGGTACCCGCCACCGCCACCCCCTCGATCACCACCGCGTCGTTCTGCAGCGCGTACATGCCGGGGGGGAGCGCTCGCCTCAGCTTCGAGATCGAGGGCCACCAGTAGTCGTGGTTCCCACGGAGGATCACCTTCCGCCCGGGCAGGGCGGCGATCGCCTCGAGGTCGGGGAGCGCGTCCTCGAGCCGCATCGCCCACGAGATGTCGCCGGGGATAATGACCAGGTCGTCCTCGCCGACGACCTCCCGCCAGCGCTCGAAGAAGACCTCGGGGTGGCCGGACCAGGCCGGGCCGAAGACAGTCATCGGCTTTTGGACCCGGCTTCCGAGGTGGGGGTCGGCGATGGCGAAGACGCGCACGGGGGTTAGCATAGCAAGCGTGGGAAAGGCCCTCGGCCGCGCGCTCGGCCTGCTCGCCCGGCGGGCCTACACCGAGGCGGAGCTCAGGAAGAAACTCGCCGGCTACCCTGCCGACGAGGTGGAGGCGGCGGTGGAGCGGCTCAAGGCCTGGGGCTACCTCGACGACCGGGGCTTCGCCGAGGCCTTCGTTCGAAGCCGGCGGGAACGCTACGGCCCCCGGCGCCTCGCCCACGAGCTCAGGAAGCGCGGGGTAGCGGAGGAGGTCGTCGCCGAGCTGGTCTCGGACGCCGGCGAGGTGGAGGCGGCGACCCGCCTATTGGGCCGGCGCTGGTCGCGCTACCGGGACGACCGGGCGCGGGCGGTTCGCTTCCTCCTAGGTCGGGGCTTTTCGCTGGAGGCGGCGATCCAGGCCTTCGAGCGCTTGCAGCGCGGGGAGGGGCCGGGGTAGAACTTGGTCATGCCCCAAGTGCGTGCGGAAGTCTTCGTGCCCAAGCCTCCGGAGGAGGTCTACCGCCTGGCCAAGGACCTGGAGGGCCTCAAGCCCTACCTCAAGGACGTGGAGACCCTGAAGGTGGTGGAGTCCTCCCCCGAGCGAACCCGGAGCGAGTGGGTGGCGGTGGCGATGGGGAAGCGGGTGCGCTGGGTCGAGGTCGAGGAGTGGAACGACGCCGAGCTCAAAAACCGCTTCTTCTCGCCGGAGGGCGACTTCGACAAGTACCAGGGCACCTGGGCCTTCCTGCCCGAGGGGGACGGGACCCGGGTGGTGCTCGAGATCGACTACGAGCTCAACCTGCCCCTCTTCGGCGGCATCCTGAAAAAGCTCGTGCACAAGCTCATGCAGGAGAACGCCGAGATGTTCCTGCGCGGGCTCAAGGAGCGGGCCCTCGCCGCCTAGCTTCTGCTACAATCGGGAGCATGAAGCGCCCGGCGCGGCGATGTTGAGGCCGGGGTAGCGGGCATCCCCCGAAAACCAAGCCCTTCTGGGAAAGGAGGCAGGCGGTGGAGTTCTTCGTCTACAACACCATGACCAAGAGGAAGGAGCCCTTCCGGCCGCGCGTCGAGGGGCACGTGGGGATCTACGTCTGCGGGCCGACGGTCTACTCGGACGCCCACCTCGGCCACGCGAAGAGCGCGGTGAGCTTCGACACCCTACGCCGCTGGCTTTTGCACCTCGGCTACAAGGTGCGCTACGTCTCCAACGTCACCGACGTCGGCCACCTTACCGACGACGCCGACGAGGGCGAGGACAAGATCCAAAAGCGCGCCAAGATCGAGCGCCTCGAGCCCATGGAGGTCGCCGACAAGTACTTCTGGCGCTACTTCGAGGACATGGCGGCGCTCAACGTCCTGAAGCCCGACGTCACCCCCCGGGCCACCGGCCACATCGTCGAGCAGATCGAGCTCACGAAGGAGCTCCTAAGGCGCGGCTTCGCCTACGAGCGAAACGGCTCGGTCTACTTCCGGGCGAGCAAGTGGCCCGAGTACGGCAAGCTCTCGGGACGCCGGCTCGAGGACCAGGCCGCCGGGGCCCGGGTCGAGGTCAGGGAAGAGAAGGAGGACCCCCGCGACTGGGCGCTTTGGAAGCGGGCCGAGCCGGGGCACCTGATGCGCTGGCCGAGCCCCTGGGGCGAGGGCTTTCCCGGCTGGCACATCGAGTGCACGGTGATGAGCCTCAAGTACCTGGGGGAGGGCTTCGACATCCACGGCGGGGGCATTGACCTGCAGTTCCCCCACCACGAGGCCGAGATCGCCCAGGCCGAGGCGGCGGGCCACGCGTTCGCTCGCTACTGGATGCACAACAACCACGTCCTCCTCGGCGGCGAGAAGATGGCGAAGTCCACCGGCAACTTCATCACCCTCAGGGAGCTCTTCCAGCGGGTCGAGCCCCTGGTGGTGCGCTTTTACCTGCTCCAGAGCCACTACCGCTCGGTTACCGACTTCACCGAAGAGGGGCTCGCCGCCGCCCGGCGGGGGTACTTCCGCCTGCTCGACGCCTACCGCGAGGTCCGCCGGCGGCTCTGCACCGCGCCCGAGGGTCGCGACCCCGCCCTCGACGCCGCCACCGAGCGGCTTCGGGAGGCCTTTACCGAGGCGATGAACGACGACCTCGGCACGCCCGAGGCCCTCGCCGCCTTCTTCACCTGGCTGCCCGAGCTCAACAAGGCGCTTACCCGCGAGGTGGGGAAGGAGAGCCTCGAGCGGGCGGAGGCCGCCTTCCGGGAGCTCGGGGAGGGGGTGCTCGGGCTCTTCCCCGAGCGGGTGCTGGCCGAGCGTCTCGAGGGGCCGGCGCTCGAGGGGCTCGTCGAGCTCGTGCTCGAGCTCCGCGAGGAGGCCCGGCGCCGGAAGGACTACGCCCTCGCCGACCGGGTGCGGGAGCGGCTCGCCGAGCTCGGGGTGGTGGTCGAGGACACCCCCAGGGGCCCGCGCTGGAAGCTGGTAAGCTGAGGGGGGAGGTGGCCCATGACGGCAAGGTTGATCGTACTCTGGGTGGCCATCGCGGTCCTCTTCTGGGCCCTGGCCTTCGTCTTTAACGGGATCTTCTTCGGAACCTGGAGCCTGACCTGGCAACAAGGCCTGATCGGCGTGCTCGTCGGTTTCTTCGCCGGCGCCTTCCTCGACCTCTTCCTGGGCTCGGTGGGGGAGCCGGAGGCCTAGCGCCGCCGGAAGCGGGCGTAGTAGAACCCGGCCAGGCCGGCCTCGGGGCGGACGTAGGC
>JALVVO010000177.1 GCA_027023345.1 Thermaceae bacterium | reverse complement strand
AAGATGTCGAAGGCGATCGGCACCACCGCCCGCACCGACCCCAGCTCCAGGCGGAACCCCGCCCGTTCGGCGCCGTAGACGAGGCCCGCCCGCAAAAGCGGGGGCAGTCCGGGAAGGAGGAGCAAGAGGAGCAGAACTAGCGGCCAAAGCCGGCGCACGACCCACCAGCCTACCCCCGGACGCGGTGGGATAGATTAGCGGTATGAAGCGTCGGCTGGTGGCCTTGGTAAGCGGCCGGGTGCAGGGCGTAGGCTTTCGCGCCTTCGCCCGGCGAAAGGCGGAGGAGCTCGGCCTTTCCGGCTACGCCGAGAACCTCCCGGACGGCCGGGTCGAGGTGGTGGCCGAGGGCGAGGAGGAGGATTTGAAGGTGTTCCTCGAGTTCCTGAAAAGGGGGCCCCGCCTCGCCGAGGTCCGGGCGGTCGAGGCGGAGTGGGGCGAGCCCGCCGGACTCCAGGGGTTCCATGTCTACTGAGGTCCCGGTCCTCGACCAGGGCTTCGTCCGGCTCGTCGAGCGGATGGGCTCGGACGCCGCGATCGTCCGCGCCGCCCGGGTCTCCTACGGCGAGGGCACCAAGACGGTGCGCGAGGACGCCGCCCTGATCGACTACCTGATGCGCCACCGCCACACCAGCCCCTTCGAGATGGTCGAGTTCGTCTTCCACGTGCGGGCGCCGATCTTCGTCGCCCGCCAGTGGTTCCGCCACCGCACCGCGAGCTATAACGAAATCTCCGGCCGCTACTCGGTCCTCGAGGAACGCTTCTACCGCCCCGCCGCCTGGCGGGCCCAGGACCCGGCGAACCGCCAGGGCTCGCGCGGCGGGCGCGAGGACCCCGAGGCCGACCGGCGGCTCGAAGCGGCCTACAAGGAGGCCTACCGCGCCTACCGGGAGCTCCTGGACCGGGGCGTCGCCCGCGAGGAGGCGCGGATCGTGCTACCGCTCGGGCTCTACACCGAGTTCTACTTCAAGCAGGACCTCCATAACCTCTTTCACTTCCTGAGGCTCCGCCTCGCCCCGGACGCCCAGTACGAGATCCGGGCCTACGCCCGGGCGATCGCCGAGATCGTCAAGGCGCACGTCCCCCTCGCCTGGGCCGCCTTCGAGGAGCACGTCCTTCTCGGCGCGAACCTTTCCAGAAGTGAGCTTTCCGCCCTCGCCGAACTCCTCGATCCCGACGCCTACGCCGAGGCCCTCGCCGCCCGCGGGCTCAAAAAGAGCCGCGTCCGCGAGGCCCTCGCCAAGATCTGGGGCGAGGAGGGCTAGCTACTCGGTGCTCACCTCCTGGTCCTCCTGGGCCCTGAGCGGCACCAGCATCAAGAAGTAGCGCTCCGGGCGGGCGGCGAGCAGGGCGATCTGGTCGGCGCGATCGTGCCGCTCGGCCTCCCTCAGCACCTCCTCGTAGCGGCCGAGGAGCTCGCGGACGTCGGCCGCGCCCTCTTCGTCCAGGGGCAAAAGGCGCACCTTCGCCCCCTTGGCCAGCCGGCGCCGGTAGGCGGCCTCGTCGAGCCCCATCTCCGGCCAGCGGCGGAGGTAGACGCGGCCCCCGGTCATCCCGCTCGCCATCCAGGGCCCGGGGTCCCCGAGGACCACCGCCCGGCCCCGGGTCATGTACTCGAAGGCGAAGCCCTTGAGGTTCGCCCGGGCGCCGAGGTTCCCAAGCTCGTCGGCGAGCGGCCGCTCGGGCTCGCCGGCGAGCACCACGTCGGCCCCGGAGAGCCGGATGCAGCAACGGCTGTCGGCGTAGCCCTCGACGATGAAGAGCCCCCGGATCGCCCCGTAGGCGAACGACTTACCCACCGAGCCGTCCACGTAGACCCCGTAGGGATTCTTGCCCTTCAGGACGAAGACCTCGCCGCCAAAAGCGCTCTTCCCCACCACGTCCTGGGCCCCACCCTCGACCACGATGCGAATGGGGTCGAGGTTGAAGGCGCCGAGCCCGTTCCCGGCGACGCTGCCGGCGTCGAAGCGGAGCTCGACCTCGGCCTCGACCACCTCGCCCGCGAGGCGGCGCCGGGCCAGCTCGCCGGCGAGGTGGGTGCCGAGCGCCCGGTCGGCCGAGCCCACCGGCCCCTCCTGGAAGACGAGCTCGCGCTCGCCCCGCTCGTAGGCGGCGAGCACCAC
>JALVVO010000176.1 GCA_027023345.1 Thermaceae bacterium | reverse complement strand
GCGGGTAGGCGAGCCTTAGGCCCACCGCCACCAGCACGAACCCCTGGAACGCGAGGTGCAAAAACCCCACCACCCGCTTGAACAAGAGCCCCTCAAACGGCATCGCCCGGAGGCTCACGAGGTAAAGCAGGACTAGTACGAAGACGAGCAGCACCTGGGCGATCTGGTGGGGGTCGCGGAAAAAACGCCGCAGGTCCCGGAGCCAAAGCGCCGAAAGCGGCCGGTAGCCCTCCCAAGGGGCGGGCGGCGCCGGCGGCCGCTCGCGAAACGTCCCTTCGAGTCCGCGTACCCAGCCCGCGCGGTAGGCGAAGGCGGCGGCCGCCGCCACCCCGGCAAAGGCGAAGAGCACCAGGGAAAAAAGCAAAAGCGCCGCCGGCGCGACCCCGCCCGTTAGCGCGTCGAGCACCGCCCGGCTGGCCCAGGTCGAGGGCAGAACGCTTGGGCCCGAGGCCCCCCAGGCGGCGAGGTGGGCGGAGAGGGCCTCGGGGCTTTCGAACGCCCGGCGGAAGATCGCCTCCGGGCGCACCGCCCTCAGGGCGTAGACCAGGAGCCCCCCGATCACCGCGCTCCCCGCCGCCGCCCACTCCTTGGCCCGCCCCGCCGGGGCCCAGCGCAGGAAGAAGAGGGCGAGGGCCGCCCCCAGCGCGACCGGCAGGGCGTAGACCCCGAGGGCCACGGCGAGGGCCAGGGGGTAGTAGGCCGGGGGCGCGCCCCGGTGGACGCCGAGCGCGGCGAGAACCGGGAGGGTGAGGAGCAGGGGCAGGCCGGCGGTAGCCAGGAAGGTCTCAAGCGCCTTCAGGGCGAAGACCCGCCCGGCGGGAATCGGCCAGGCGAGCAAGAGGTGGAGGTCGAGGGAACCGTAGAGGGTCGCGAGCGCCCCCGGCAGGGCGGAGAGCAAGACCGCCGCCGAGAGGAGGAGGAAGAGGCCCTCGAGGCTCTTCGCCAGCACCGCCCGCTCGGCGAAGGGGTAGCCGGCTAGGAAGTCCAAAAACCAAAGCGTGCCCCGGTAGGCGAGCCCGGCCACCCCGGCCGCGAGCAAGAGGGCGAGCACCCGGGGGAAGGGCGCGGCGCGAAAGCTATGCCAGAGGATCCGAACCCGAAGGCCAAGCATCGCTCGCGTCCTCGGTGAGGCGGAGGAAGACCTCCTCCAGGTTCCTCGAGTCGTGGGCCCGGCGCACCTCCTCGGGCGTTCCCAAGAGCACGAGGCGGCCCCGGTGCAAGAGGGCCACCCGGTCGGCGACGGACTCGGCGAGCTCGAGCTGGTGGGTGGAAAAGAGCACCGCCCGGCCGGGTCGGGCGTAGCTCCCGAGCAACTCGCGCACCGTCCGGGCCGCCACCGGGTCGAGCCCCACCATGGGCTCGTCCACGATCAGGACCGGCGGTCGGGGCAGGAGAGCGGCGGCGAAGGTGAGCTTCTGCCGCATGCCGTGGGAATAGGTCTCGATCAGGGCGGAGGCGTAGCGAAAAAGGCGAAAGCGCACGAGCTCCTCCTCGATCCGCCGCTCGGCCTCGGCCCGGGGTATGCGGTAGAGCCCGGCCACGAAGCGGAGGAACTCGACGGCGGTGAGCTTGCCGTAGAGGTAGGGCCGGTCGGGGACGTAGCCGAAGCGCGCCTTGGCCCGCACCGGCTCGCGCCAGACGTCCACCCCGTCGAGGAAGACGTGCCCCGCGCTCGGCGCGAGCTGCCCGGTGAGGATGCGGATCGCCGTGGTCTTCCCCGCCCCGTTGGGGCCAAGGAGGGCGAGCGCCTCCCCCGGCTCCACCGTAAGCGTGAGCTCCTTTAGGGCGGCAAACCGCCCGTAACGCTTTTTCACTCCCTCAAAGCGGACCACTTTACTTCTCGATGATCTCGGCGTCAGGGGGATAGGCGAGGAGATCTTCCTTCTTGAGCTTTGCGCGGGCGAAGGAGCGCCAGACGAGGTCCGCCAAAAGCTCGTCCTCGAGGTCCCAAACCCGATACCGAAGCGGCACCGGCGGGTCGGCCTTAAGCTCAAGCTCCACCTGGGAAAACCCGGCCTCCTCGGGGTCTTCGGGCACGCCCAAAAGCCGCACGACCCCGTCCCTCTCGCCGGCCACCTCCCAGCGAAGGTCCGCGTGCCTCCCGAACTCCTCGAAGGAACCGAACGCGGA
>JALVVO010000175.1 GCA_027023345.1 Thermaceae bacterium | reverse complement strand
GGGCGCTTTTTCCCCCGGGCGCGGCGGGACGAGCTCCTTGCGCGGGTGCTTTGGGAGCTCGAGCGGGCGGTGGACCTCCTCGGTGACCCCAAGGCCTTCGTCCGGGTCTATAAGCTCCACTCGACGACGCTCTTCCGGCCGGTCCACGCCCGCTGGGTGGGGGAGCCGATCCGGGGGGTAGCGGTGGACGTCGAGCCCACCGGAGCGCTGGTCGTGCGCACCAGGAGCGGCCGCAAAAAGCGCGTGACCGCCGGCGAGGTCGAGCTCGTCGGCCGGGTTTCGGAGGTGATGGGATGACCACGGCGTGGGTGTTGCAAAGGATCGAGGTCAAGGACGCGCGGCGGGCCCTTCTCGTGGCCCTTTTGGGGAGCGCCTTCGTCGCCCTGTTGGCGAGGGTGCAGCTGCCCTTCGTCCCGGTGCCGCTCACCGGGCAGACCCTGGGCGTGCTGCTCGTCGGGGGGCTCCTCGGCGCGCGGCTGGGGGCGCTTGCGATGCTCCTCTACCTCCTCGAGGGCGCCCTGGGCCTCCCCGTCTTCGCGCGGGGCGGAGGGCTCGCCTACCTCCTCGGCCCCACCGGGGGCTACCTCTTCGCCTTCCCCCTCGCTGCCTACCTGTCCGGCTACCTGGTCGAGCGGGGGGCGGCGCGGCGCTTTTTCCCCGCCCTCCTCGCGATGCTCGCCGCCGCCTTTTTGGTTTTCCTCCTGGGCGTGCCCTGGCTTGGCCTCTACCTCGGCGCGGACCTCGGCCGGGCGGCGGCGCTCGGGCTTTACCCCTTCGTCCCCGGCGAGGTCTTGAAGGCCGCCCTGGCCGCCTTCGCCCTTTGGAGGGGGTACCGGTGACGATCGAGGTTCCCGAGATCCCGAGGACCGAGCGGGTCGAGCTTCCCGCCCGCGAGACCGCGCTCCTCGTCGTGGACATGCAAAACGACTTCGCCCACCCGGAGGGCGCCCTCTTTGTCCCCGACGCCAAAAAGACGATCCCCGTGATCCAGGGGCTGCTTTCCCGCTTTCGGGAAAAGGGCGCGCCGGTCTTCTTCACCCAGGACTGGCACGACGAGGACGACCCCGAGTTTTCGATCTGGCCGCGCCACGCGGTGGCCGGCACCTGGGGGGCGGAGATCGTTGAGGAGCTCGCCCCCCGGCCCGGCGAGAAGGTGGTGAAGAAGCTCCGCTACGATGGGTTCTACGGCACGCCCCTCGACCACCTGCTGCGCCTCGCCGGGGTCAAGACCCTGGTGGTGGTGGGCACGGTGGCCAACATCTGCGTGCTCCACACCGCCGGGAGCGCCGCCCTCCGCTGGTACCAGGTTGTGCTGCCCGAGGACGGCACCAGCGCCCTCACCCCCTTTGACCTCAAGGCGGCGCTCCGGCAGGTGACCTTCCTCTACCGGGGGAAGGTGACCACCGCCGAGGGCGTCGTACTCGTGTGAAGGCGCCGCACCACTTCGTCTTCGAGAGCCCGCCCGAGGCCCTAAGGGCCCTCGCCGGGGACCCCGTGCTCGGCCCCCTCGTCGCCCGCCACGGGCCGGCCCGCTGGGGGGTGCACGGGGTCTTTCCCGCCCTCATGCGGGCGGTCGCCGGCCAGCAGGTCTCGAACCGGGCGGCAAAGCGGATCTTCGCCAGGCTCTACCGGGCCACCGAGGCCCGCCCCGAGCGCGTGTTGGCCCTGGGGGAGGCGGGGCTTAGGGCGCTCGGCGTCTCCCGCGCCAAGGCGCGGACCCTCCTCGCCCTCGCCGAGGCCGAGGCGGCGGGGGCGTTCTCGGGCTTCGAGGGCCTTTCCGACGAGGAGGTGCGGGCGCGGCTCCTCGCCTTCAAAGGGGTCGGGCCCTGGACCGCCGAGATGGTCTTGATCTTCGGCCTGGGGCGGCCGGACGTCTGGCCGGCCTCGGACCTCGGGCTCGTGCAGCAGGCGATGCGGCACTTTGGGCTAGGGACCCGGGAGGAGGTCGCCCGCCTCGGCGAGCGGTTCCGCCCCTGGCGCTCGGTGGCCGCCCACTACCTCTGGGCGGAGAACGACGCGTAGGCTTGGAGCATGTTGCTTGCCATCGGGGACTACGCCTGGGACGTCTTGGTGCGGCCCCAGGGGCCCCTTCGCCCGGGGGAGGACCTGCCCGGCGAGGTCCGGCTCGCCCCCGGGGGCGGGGCGGCGAA